>JADFZT010000050.1 GCA_015232395.1 Magnetococcales bacterium
CGGGGGGAATCTCCTGGTGGGTATCGGTCTGAAATGTCAATGGAGCGGGCTGGACCAGTGGCTGGCATGCATCGGAAAGAGTTGCTGGCCAACTGGGAACGCGCTCGGGAAATGACTAATTTGCAGCCGATAGCGCCCTTGGAGTGATACCGTGCTCAAGGATATTGTGACCGTTCAACCTCTGGAAGGGTACAAGCTTCACCTCTGTTTTGAGGACGAAGTTGAAGGGATTGTCGATCTTTCACAGCTGATCACCTTCCAGGGTGTTTTCAAACCCCTTCAATCGAGAGCATTTTTTCTGCAAGTATGCGTCGATCCTGAATTGGGAACCATCGCTTGGCCAAACGGCGCTGACCTGGATCCGGATGTTCTTTATGGGGAGATCATCGGCAAACCAGCCCATCACCTGCTCGCTGCATCCTGAGGTAACAAGCATGAGGCAAACGTTTATCTATCCGGGAGAAGATGGTTATTGGGTGGCGGAATGCGCCAGTCTGCCCGGTTGCATCAGCCAAGGTAAAACCAAAGAGGCAGCCATTGAAAATATCCGGGAGGCCATTGATCTCTATGTGGAAGCTCTGAAGGAGGATGACCTGCCAGTTCCAGACGAACGGTTTGAGGCGCTATTGGTTGCCGTATGAGTCGCTTGCCGCAACTTTCCGGGCGGGAATGCGTGGCGATTCTGGAAAGATTCGGTTTTCGGTTTATTCGCCAGAAGGGTAGTCACATGGTCTTGCGTCGGGACGATCCGTTTTCCCAACTGATCGTTCCCAACCACAAACAACTGGACCGAGGCACCTTACGGGCCATTATCCGTCAGTCGGGGCTTTCGGTTGATATTTTCATCGGCTCATGAGCGAGGTTCAGCTGAAAATTTGAACCATTAGAGAGGTTCAATCTCATGTCTCATGGGAAACGGGAAAACTGCTTGCCACAAAAATCTTCTTGAGACATAAATACAACAGGTAATGCGCTTCTCTGAATTTTAGACTCAAAGAGACACAGCGAAGGCATCCCGATCTCTACATCGGAGTTTCACCCATGATGCGTTCTTATGAAGCGGAAATTGATGAATCTGGCAGAGTTCAACTGCTGGAGGCTGTGCATCTGCGAGGTCCCTGCCGCGCTGTTGTCACCGTGTTGGAAAACACATCTGAAGATGATTCAAACGACGCATTACTGAAATTGGCTGAGAGCACGCTTTCCCAGGATTGGGATAGACCGGAAGAGGATGAGGCGTGGGCTCATTTACAGTTGGACAGGTAGTTTTGCTGCCATTTCCCTTTTCCGACCTCAGTCGAAGCAAATATCGGCCTGCCGCTATTCTGGCTGATTCCGGGAGGGGAGATTGGGTGTTATGCCAGATAACGAGTAATCCCTATGCGGATTTGCTGGCTGTGGCACTGGATGAAGAGGCATTCATTTCCGGCGGACTACATCGCGTCAGCTATGCGCGCCCAGGGAAACTTTTCACCGCCAATGAATCCATCTTTGCTGGAACTGCCGGCCAGTTATCACCATTCACTGTTATTGCAGTGGTTGAACAAATCATTCGGTTGCTTCGCCCCAAGGAGACAGATGGGACTATGGCATCGCAAAGAGAATAGGTAAGGCACCCCCCTGAGCCCATAATCTGACTTATGGACTCCCAAAGGAAATAGGTAAGGTGTCCCCCGATTCACTGTTATTGCAGTGGTTGAACAAATCATTCGGTTGCTTCGCCCCAAGGAGACAGATGGGACTATGGCATCGCAAAGAGAATAGGTAAGGCACCCCCTGAGCCCATAAACTGACTTATGGATTCCCAAAGGAAATGGGTAAGGTGTCCCCCGATTCGAGGAGATAGATGGGACTATGGAATCGCAAAGAAAATAGGTAAGGCCACCCTGAGCCCATAATCTGACTTATGGACTCCCAAAGGAAATGGGTAAGGTGTCCCCCGATTCAAAGGCCCCGATTCCCAAAGAAATAGGTAAGGTGTCCCCCGATTCCCCCGATTCCATACGGGCGGTCCTTTTTTGTGGAAAAATGCCAATGTTTCCAGTGGTTAAGGGCATACATTCAGAATGGGTGTGGTGCAAGGTTTGGATGTGAAGGGTTGCAAAACTGGTGAACTTTGGGCATTCTTTCTCTGCTTCTCTCCGACCTGTGGACTTGGCGGGGTGAGTCCGGGAAATGCAATCGCAATGAAAATAAAGCGTTGTAAGGGTGAAACTTCTGGACAGTTTGTTTAGTGGTTGATGGGCGAGATGGACTGGGTAGATACAGGGAGTTGAGTGTAAGCATCAATAGTTTCAGGCTGAAGAACGAGATCAAAAAAAGATGGGGTATAGTATAACTGGTATTACGCTTTGCTTATCCGCAGAGAGATATGGGTTCAAATCCCATCCCCCAACCTTGTTGGTGATGCTTTTGGCTGTCTTTGTTTTGTGGTCCTCGTTTTGTTATTTGCTGTTACCAGGATTATTATAGAGCCGCTGAGTCTTGTTAAGTGTCATGAGGTGTGCAATGGAATATCTTTTAGATGGACTGCTTGAAATTAACGATGCCTCTCAAAAGGATAAAAATGTAAAATACAAGGAAATAGCTAAGATATCTTCCAACATATGTAACCTGTCCTTATTCTATTTGTATCACCAGCGCAGAACTAGTAGGGTTTACCGGCGGCTGGCCTCCTGGCCTGATAATAATGATAGCCCTCGTGATTTTAATGACATATCCCAGTTCGCTAATCATTCGAAATTACCTATTCATTCTTATGGAAAAACAACAACGGGATATTTGATTTTTGACTCTGACGGAGAAATATCACTAAACAGTAAAAAGTTTTTGCAAGTCGTCGCAGACATCCTTTCAAGAGAATTTGAGCATGACTTCATCTCAAGACTTTTCAAGGAGATGACTAAATCTGCACCGATCAACCTTCCGAAAGAAACATTTCATGAGCGTTTGGTTGAAATCGCTGGGCGGGCTGCTGACGTACCCTTCGCCGCAATGCGTCGTTACCTGAAGGATGGTTCCAAAGAAATTATGGAGTGCATTTCGGGATATTCTTACAACTCTAACAAGAAAATTGACTGCACCGGTCTGAAATTCGTTCGTGGAGACAAACTGTTCACAGCCTTTTATAAAACCATGGATGAAAATCCGCCGAGTTGTACTGTGTTCAATGAGGATGCCCCGGAACTGATGCGTGAGTTAACTTCTAAACCGCCGTTCGAGGACGTAAAAACTATTTTAGTAGCTCCGTTGGTTGTGGGGGATATTAAATTGGGCACCGTATCCTTCGGATTTCTAAAATCCATCGAATTTACTGAGTTTGAAAAAGATGCCTTCCTCGCTATCGCCAACTGGACTGGTTCGGCTTTGAGCAACTATGAAGAAACCCATGCATTCGCAGAGATGGAAAAAATTCGGTTTAATGAATTTAAGTCGGAAGTGACCAATGAAATGATCCAGGGACTGCGCCATGGCGCGAGAAACAATCTCGAGATAGCTAATATCGCCTTTGACCTGGCTATGGAAGAGATTGAGAGTGCCGACAATCAGACGAAGAAAAAAATCTCAGGTGCAATGCCGGATTTGCGTAACTGTCAATTTGGTATTTTGGAAGCGACCAAGGATATGTATAATATGTCCCAGATTGCTCAATATAAGGAGTTACTTCCTGAACGATGTAACATCAAAGATATTATTGAGCGTTCGATGATTCTCGTCCGTTATCAGTTAAGCAATGAAGAAATTAAAGTGGACGAACGAGTTCCGCCAAATCTTGATGCTGATATTGATGAAACATCTTTTGTCTATGCATTGGTCAATCTACTTCTAAACACCATCGACGCTTTTAAACGTGGTTACCAAAAAGGGATAAAAAAAATTACACTTACTGCCAATTCTGGGCATGATAATAATTTGGGCAATTATGTGGAAATTACCGTCGCGGATAACGCTGGAGGCGTTCGTGATAAGAAATCGGCACAATTAAAAAATCTGAATGAGATCTGGAATGTTGGATTTTCTACAAAAAATGATGGGTCTGGCATGGGGTTACCATATGTAAGGCGTGTGATCCAGGGGCAACATAGCGGCGATACATGGCTCTCGTCCAATGTCCACGGAGCAAAATTCCATATGCGGTTTCCTTCCTCCAGATCGGAACCAAAAAATGCCCGTGGTAGAGTTGCTTGACGACAGGGAATTCGAAGGAGATGATGCAATGAATCAGATGACCGCCCTGCTTGTTGAAGACAGGGAGAAACTTCGGGAGCAATATGCCCGATCTCTACGCAAACGCAATATTAAGGTCTATGAGGCAGATTCCAAGAGCAGCGCCTTGCGTATTTATAGACGTCTCGCGTCGCAAATCGCTGTTGTTCTCACCGATTGGCGCCTGATTGACAATGATGAAAATAACAATGGCGGTATGGAACTCGCGGAATCCATCCGCTCCCTGACGCCAGAACAGGTCATTGTCTGCATGACTGCATATCACCAACCTCAGGAAGTTGCGCCCCCAGACCTTTTTGATATGTTTTTCGAAAAGTCCCCAGCTGAAAAAAAACGATCATTTACTACCAACATCCCTAAAATAATTGACTTTGTCTCTGATCGTGAAAAAAGAAAGCGCAGAGCCGTTCCAGAATCCTTGGTCCAGCTGAAGAAAAAGTACCGCATTACTGACGACGATTTTCACAAGTTAATTCAAAACCGCTCTTTCACGCCGTCGATGGAAAGGGCTATTCTCGCGTTTCACAATAGTAATGATATGGAGCATGATCCAAAAACTGATCCAGGTGATTTCCAGGTTCCAAAAATGATTGATCCAGGCTGTAGTATTTCTGGAAGCGAGCGCCTTAAGGTGTCTCTACTGGTCGTTTCAAAGGAAATCGAAGGACACTACGTTTCCGAGCTTTATGGACATCCCATGGTATATACCTATGGAGAAACGGAACAGGAGAGCGATGAGCTTCTTTTGGAACTTCTTTTTGAATATTACGAGGATACCTGCTCTGAGGATGGTGGAATTCAATCTAAGGATGTGGTGAACTTTTCCCATTACTTAAAGGAGTTGTTTGAGGTAGTGCCATGAGTCTTCAAGCGCAAGCCCTTGAAAGGGTCTTTATAAAACTGAAGCTCCAACGATCGAAATCTAATCACCACGTAAAAGGATTTCTCGTGTATGAAGGGCGGAAGCTATATCCACCCATTAATATTTCAAAAGGGCGAAAAGAGATTCCGAAGTTTGTTCAGGAAAAACTTCGTAAGGCTCTGCTTCTGACGCGGGAAGAATTTACGACATTATGTAGATGTAAAATTAGCGGGAAAGAATACTACGCAATCCGTTTTGATCGAGATTCAGCGTAATCCTGTGCCATCATAAGGAATTGATGTTCATGTCTATGCGTTGGAATGGCATATTTATCGGTATAGGTTCCTATTTCACACCGGATGGGGAGACGAATGGCGAGAAGGAGCTTGTCGCTCCCTCCTTTGACGCACGTCGAGTCAAGAAAGGATTCTCGCTCTTAAATCCTGAAGGAAAATTCGTTACGCTTACGGATGATCTGACGGGGTTTCCGCCAATCCGCAATGTCATCTATTCTCGGTTGATTCGTTTGTTGGGGGAAATCGAGGCAGGAAGCCCTCTTGTCTTCTATTTTGCTGGCCATGGTTTTTCCGAAGACGGCGAGTTTTTTTTACAGCCTCCAGATTATTTAGAGGAAATTCCAAAAATCAGCAGCATTTCTTTGAACAGTATTCTCGAGATTATGTCCCGTCATTCAGGCCGGAAACTGATTATTTGCGATTGCTGCCGTGTTGAATCGGATGTTGCAGACACTACGAATCTGCCTGTATTCGCATCCTCCCCTATGGTTAGCGTCAATGAGGATATGTCGATCATTTGGAGCTGTTCCAAGAACCAGCACTCTTACGAATCATTAGTGATAGGGGAGGAGCCAGCAGGACTGTTCAGCTTTTTTTTAAACAAGGCTATATATTTAAACCATCTCGTGCGGCAGCCCCAGGCTGTGAGTCTTTATGATATATTTGAACAAGCGAAAATTTTCACTAGTGAATATGTTGTGCAAAACCTTCCACGTGGGAACCAGACGCCGATCATATTCGGAGGTGATGTACATAACTGGATTGTTTTTGATGATCCCGCTGTGGTAACGCAGCGTTCATACTTACCGGACATGCCTCTAGAGCCCTTCAACACACCCATCCCGCACACAACGCAAGATACTGACGATGATTCCGCCTCTAAACCTAGTGAGGAGCAAATCAGATCGATTATCACGGAAGCTGTTCAGGTTGTAGACAGGTTGGTCATAGATAGGCAAGTATTGGCCCGGGGAGGCTCAACACCTCCAGCGGATGGCCAAGCGGAAACAAAGGATATCATTGAGGAGCTATTGATTCAGACGTTTCGACTTTTGTGTAAAATTGACAAGAAAAGAAATGGAGCAGGATTCACAGTAAGGACCGGTAGCGAAATTAGCAAAGAGCTTGGGACCGGAACCATAAGCGTAGCTGCCATTAGCGCCACCCTAGCTTCGAATTTTCAGAGTGTACCCTTGGGAGTCATCATCACTACGGTAGGCATATTTTTCGCGAGGGTGTCTCTCAATACATTTTGCGAGATGACATCAGAGTATTTTCAGAGAAGAGGAATCGACCCATGTTGATGCTAAAGAGTCGGGGATAGAACGGAATCAAGAATCGGAATCTGAAATCGTGGGGGAATCCCTTACCTATTTCCTTTGTGCGCCCATAATTCCTTTGATTCACCGTTCTTTCTTTCTGGTTACCCCCTCCCCGAACATCCTCGCCGCCTTCCGCCCCGCTGGAATCCTGGAATCCTGGAATCGGGGGACACCTTACCTATTTCCTTTATGCGCCCATAATTTCCTTGATTCACCGTTCTTTCTTTCTGGTTACCTCCTCCCCGAACATCCTCGCCGCCTTCCGCCCTGCCGTTCGATCCTCTTCTGGAATCCACCGCCCATACCGTTGCCTGATTAGCCCCCAATCCCGATGCCCCATCTGTTGCGCCACCCACAAGGGGCTTTCACCAGCTGAGAGCATCAATGAGGCGTAGGTGTGCCGGGTCTGGTAGGGATTGCGGTATCGGATGCCGGCTTTTTTGATGGCATGCTGCCAAGCGGTTTTGCGAATCTGGGCGTCGGTTTCCCAGGGTTGCCCGGTGCGGGGATTATGGAAAATTCGTTTGCCTTCCCGGAAGGTCTTCTCTTTCTGATTCTCCAAGGCCTCTACCGCCATGGGCAACAGCACCACCTCTCGCTTACCTGCCGCTGTTTTCGGCTCTTTGATAACCTTTCGCACCGAATTCCGCCGCACCCGGATCACACCTCGCTTCCAATCGATATCCAGCCACTCCAGGGCGATCAATTCCCCGGTTCGCAGTCCCGTCCAGAAGGCGAACTGAAAGAGGTTGCGGGCCTGATCAGGCAATTCTGCCAAAATGGCCCGCATCTCTTCCGGGGAGAATGGGTCCGGCTCTTCCCGTTGGATGGACAGATTGCGAATCCGGGCCATGGGATCCCGTTCAATCAAACCATCCGCAAAGGCGTCCTTGCACATCCCCCGCAACGGCACCAGCACATTGTAGATCCATTTGTTGGAAATACTAAGACCCCCCATCCAGGCTCGCACCTGGGCCGTGGTGAGATCCTGAAGCCGGACTGCGCCAAAAGCCGGTATCAGATGATAATGCACCGCGCTGTTGTAGTCCCTCCAGGTGGATGGGGCTGTAGTCCTTTGGATCGCTTCCAGGTAACGGGTCAACGCCTCCTCAACCGTTATCCGCGTCTGCTGTACCCCACCAAACAGTACCGCCCGGGGAGAGTCCGGAAAATGTTCACGATAGTTGAAGGTGCCCTTTTCGATCTCTACCAGGATGGCGATGCGGAGATTGGCGGCATATCGAATATTGGTCTTGGTCAGGGGTAGTTTCAGCGTCTCCCGGCAACGGACGGATTTATAAAAAAAATCGATCCGAATCCCATTCCCGTGGATATGCACCCCCTTGGGCAGCATCACGCGATCCCCAAGCGGCCTTCCACCCATTGGTTGAACCCCTCCAGGCTGACTTGGATGCGGCCATCCGGCGATTTACACCACACCTTCCCCTCAGGCCATTTGCCTTGGTCGATCTACTCCCGCAACGCCTTTTCGGTGTATCCGGTCAATTCAGCCATTTTAATCAAGGTGATCCAGCGAATATTCACATTCATTTTTCAATACTCCCATATGTTCCAGTCAGGCCGCCTTGCCGATCATTCGACGTAAAGCCAACCCCTTTTCCACCTTCTGATATAAATCCCCCTCCGTCAGCCCTTTTGATCGGTAACTGATAAGCAATTCCTCATAAAAGCCAGCCTTTTTGAAATGGGCGACAGCCTTGGAAGCCTTGAGCCCCTGTCGGGCAAATATGGTGATCAGGTTGCCCACCACCATGCTCAGGTTGTGGTCAATGGCCGTCACATCTGCTTTTCTTTTTCGTCGGATGGTGACCCCTGTAGCCGGGGTTAAAAACGCAACATCTTCCATGAGCAGTTGCCAAAAGGGATCGATATAGACGCTGTTTTGATCCAAGCGATTGCGCCGAAGACCATAGCGCCAAATATCGGTGAGATGCCTGAATACCTGTTTCCAGGTAAGCAAAGGTTTCCCAAGCCCCCTGCCGATGTCCTTAATAACCCTCTGATGAAAGCGCAATTCCACCCGCCACACCGGGGATTTCGGGTCAAATTTATCGCCAGCTTCCTCTTTCCAAAGGGCATGAAATTCATCCACCTTGTCATCCTTGATGAGAGCCAAATCCTTTCGGTAAACGCACACCTGAAGGGCATTGGGCTTTCCAAAGGTAATGGTCTCAGTATTGCCATAGGTCACGGCCACTTTGGAGAGAGTTTCAAATTTGGCCTTAATGATGCCATCATGACGGCGTTGGACACTTGCATGGGTGACAAAACGATCTTGAAAATCCTTGGGAAAGATCCAGTTCTGCACATCCACCGCCAGATGGACCGCAACCCCGGCTGGTTCTGCTTCTTTCAACAGCCAATCTGCTATTTTGTCCAGGCTGTTTTGCAAATCATCTACACTCTGCTGACGGATGGCATGCGGCGAGACCTCAATTTTCAAATGGCTGCCTTTTTTGTCCACGGTGGTGTAGTAGCTCCGGAAGAGCAAGACCAATCCCCTGGACTTGTTTTGCAGTTTGATGAGATAGCCGGATGCCTTACCCATTTTGGCGAGATGCCAGACCCCAAATTCACCAAGATCAATAATTTCCTGCCCTGCCTCTATGGCGTTCAATAAAAACTCCAATATCTGCAGCCGAATAATGCCCTGGTATATCGGGCGCAGGGTATCCGTGGTGGCTGCAAGAATCAGAATTTTGGTCAGATCATCCAACCCAACGCCGGTGAACAAGGATCCCTTGGGATCACCCTGGTCTCCAAGTGATAGGCTTCCCAGGCTATGGCGAGGATGAAATTTTCCTTTTCCCATGACGTTCTCCAATGTGGATCAAAGTGGATTAATGCCCCTGACTATTCTGTTTTAGGTGGGTGTTACAGGAACCCACTGGTGCAACTTCAACCGCCGCCCCCTTCGCGCGGCTCGGGGACTCGCCGGGCTGCGGGTGCGGCGGTTTCGTTCTACAGATCGATCCGGAACCAACATAGTCAGTCCGGAATTTCCAGCCGCCTTCCCCAATCACCCCATCGCCGCCGCCCGTCCAAGGGGTGGTGCTTTTTTCGACCCTGTCAACCATGCGGCTCCAAGGCGACAGGACACACATATAATTACCTTTATCATTCATCTCAGCATTATCGTTCCCCCAACCAATGTCGCCGATGGTTGACAGGATCGAAAAAAGCACTCAATTGAGATGGACGGGCGACGGCGATGGGGTGATCGGGAAAGGCTACCTTCCTTGGAAAGCCCTGCCCCCTCGGGGAGCCATCGAAAAAATCAAAACCGGGCTCAGGCTCCGAGGCTCTCAGGAAAGGTTTTGTTCAACCAATCTTCCCAAGGGCAGTTCGAAACATCTGCGCTACATTGATCAGCCGGTAACGTCCGATAGTCAGGGTGGGTACATGCCCTTTTTCCACCCATCCGCGTACCACCCCGACAGACACACCCACCAGTTGGGCAAATCGTTCTTGGGCCATAACGGGAATGGAAGTCTGGGGCGGAAGTTGATCAGGGATTAAGGAAAGTGCAGAGGAAGAGGAATTCTTGTTTGGTTCGGACATGATAACACCGTATCAGCCAGGAGAATTAATCCCATGCAAAGGGGTTGCCCTTGCTCTGGCACTACCATGCCGAAACTAAATTCTAATGTCAAGTTAGATATTGAACCTGATGTTCAAACTCTACTCGCTGAACACCCGCCGGTTTGGCGCGGCTACCGCAGAGTCTGCTACTTTCCAAAAGCTTTTCAGTTCATCCGCTAGTTGCAGACCTTTGGAGCGGAAGGCATATTTCCCCCGCTCCGGACAGGCTTCCTTGAACTGGACTCCGAGAATTTTTTCGTAGCGGCGATAGGTGGAATTGGAGTGCAAAATTCGGAGAACTCGCCACCCGTAGTATTGACCAATGAACAGGGCGCCAATCGCAGCTTCCAAAACCCCACCATCACCACGATAGCGTTCAACTGCTTGGTCGATAATTTCCAAAGGATCGTTGACCGAGGCCATTTTGTTCTCCAGACTTTCAGATATGTTGATCAGGGAAGCATTTATCCCAGTCTACACAATAACTATCAGAAAATCTTCACTGCCTCTTTGTCCATGATAACCCTGTGTTTCTTCGGTATAAAATTTCTCAAGGAGGCTTCGCATGCAGGCTTTGTTAGTTGGGCGCGTTTCTTAGGAAAAATAGGGGAACTGTCGTTGGTGTCCGCCTGATCATCAATCATGGTGAAAATGCCTCATGACGCCAAAGCGCGGTCAACTGCCTCGGGTTCTCTGTCAATAACCATCAGGAGAACGCGTGCGGAACGTTCTGGGCGTCTTCGCCCTTGCTCCCAATCACGAAGGGCGCTCAAGGTGAAACCAAACCGAGAGGCAAAATCCTTTTGGGTCAAACCGGTTTTTTGGCGTATGGTTTGAACATTGATTTGGTCCGGGATCTGAACCACCGAAACACGGGCTCCAACATCTTCGCCACGGGTAAAGGCTGCGGCTTCTTCCAGGCCTTTTTGAATGCTTTCGAAGGGATCCTGGTTCATGATGTCCTCCTGGTCTGTTTGATGACCTCGATCAACTGTTTCAGCCGGTTTTGTTGGGCTTGGGATAGATCGACCCGCACATTTTTTGCAAACAGGGTGATCAGCAGTATGGGAAAGCGCAAATCCTGGTAATAGCAGATGATCCGTGATCCACCGCTTTTCCCTTTGGCCCCAATGGCCCAGCGAAGTTTACGAACACCACCGGTTCCTTTCATCACTACCCCAGCTTCAGGATTGAAGGCGAGGAAGGCCTTGAGATCATCGAGTTCCCTCTCTGTCAAAAGGGCATGCGCAAGGCGCTGGAACTCGGGAAGCTCCACCAGGGTGACCGGTTTTGATTTCACGTTGGAATGGTAAGGCATTGCCGTACATTCGTCAATCATTGAATGCGGCAATGCCGTGCTGTTGGACAGCTCTGAACCCAGGAAATCCTTGGGACGGTTTTGGGACGTAATTGGGACGAAACAGAGGGATCTTGGAAGGAGTGCTGAGAAAGTGACCGTTCAGAACTCTTTGAAATCATTGCGATTGACTTCTTTCAGTGTCTCCCTGGAAAGTGCGGAGCCGGGTTCGACTCCCGCCACCTCCACCAATTATTCCCAGGGATACTTTCTCTGATGAAAAACCGCCCTCCGAGGCGGTTTTTTGTTGGGCGTAATTCTTCAATGTTTCCAATGGTTAGGGCGATAGTGGCGAAGCGCCGCCGCCCCCGCAACCAGACCGTCCCACCCCCACTTTGGCCCTATTCCGGCCCATTTCTCTCTCTTTCTCTCCCGCAAACGGTCGCGGTCCGTTATTTTGCTCCAAAACGGACCGGAACGAATGCTTCAATTTCAATATGTTGGAGAATCCGACCACAAGTCGGGTTCACCTCCTGAATTGGGTTGCCGAGGGGGACTGGGATCAAACCATTTTCGAGTTGCCGCAATCTTCCATAACATCCAACTCACATCGCTCTGGAAATTCGTTCCCGCAGGTCTGGCAAGGGAGTTACCTTCAGATAGCGTTCCCCCTGCCTGGTTAGACTCCTGCCTGCCGAGGAGGTCACAATCAGGCCTAGACGTACCAAATATTCCGCCGATTCCACGAAGTCCTGTTGGTGAGCCAAACCGAGACCCTGACGTAGGGTGGCTTCAGAAGAACTGCCGTGTTGTTTCAGATAATTCAAGAACCGTAGGGCCAGATTATCGAGCCCATTGGCATCCACACCTTGGCTCTCATAGAAATCGGCAATGTTCTCACGGGTCATGATCTTCGCCGTATCCTTAAGGGATGGCTCATGATTACCTTCTTGGAGTATTCTGCTGAAAAAATGTGGCAACAGGGTTTCGCTCAACTCGCGAACACTCCTGCGAGGGTTACAGCGATTGCGGGCGGCGATTTCATAACATGCATCCATGGTAAGTTCCGCACCGTCCAGGCATTTTTTTCCATGCAGCCAGACAATCCCAGCCATCTCATGGAGGGTATAAGGTTGGAGCCAAGTTTTGTTTGGTCGGCTTTGGAATGCCTCGCTCAGCCTGCCAGGATCGGTTGTAGCCAACAAAAGGACTACTTGGTTGAAGTCATAAACATGACCGTCAATTGTGGTGACGCGGCTATCATCCATTGCTGAAAGGAGAACGTTCAAAACATTGGTAGAAATGCCATGTACTTCATCAATGAACAGTAAACACGGGGGAATAAGAATCGTATCTCCTGAAGTTGATTCAGGTAAAATTCCTCCTTGGTTGAGACGATTAACAAGGTCGGATGGACGTCGCAAGTCAGACCCATTGAAGAATAAAGGTTCACAATTCAGCAGCATTGCACCTATTTTGCGCGCTAAAGTACTTTTCCCGACACCTGCCGGCCCGACGAGTAATTTATCAGAAAAGCGCTTTTTGGTTTTCTTGGCGAACACGGCCTGCTCAACCAGCCGGGCAACGGCCTCGTCCTGTCCAATCATCTCAAGCTTGTTGACAGGAGGCGGCCATGCTTTATTCTGAGTTTTGTCACTCACCAGTGGTGATGCCGTACTCCCCATGAATCTGGGCGTTGTTTGTTCCGTTTCTGGTCTTTGTATGCCTGAATTCCCAGACGAGCCAGTTGCTGATTGAACTGGTTCCTTTGAGAGTTGGGTCGATGTGGATTCCATCCCCATATCGGCGAGAGGCGTCTGGGATTTCCCTCCTGAAGGTGTGGACCCAGCATCTGGACCAGGTAGTTCACTGGGTTCCCACTCAAGCAATTCGCCCACCTCACGTTCACCCAGAACCCTATGAACAATGAGGTTGTCACCATCGGAGGCAATCTGTTCCTCCAACCCAACGGCCGCTCTACGCAAGAGGACGCTCACGATACAACCACTCAATAGGACCGCTGGGGATGTGTTTTCGCCTTGCCCGAAAAGCCGCATCAGCCAAGAGCCCCAACGAATGCGGTTTACTCTGTCCAGTGAAGGGTTACCAGAACGAGCCTGGGCTGCGCGGGCCAAAGTTTGTTTCAACATTTCACAGCGGGGAATGGAGAGAGGTGATGTTTGTCCATCCCCTGCCGCTCCCAGTCCGTCGGCGATCGCATTCAATGTGTTGCCAATCTGATCCACAGCGTGCGCCAAACGAGTTGACGCATTGCTGAGAAGCTTTTCATCCGAGGACTTGACCTCTACGGCAATCAACTCGAACACTGATGTCGAAGTATTTTCCCACATCACCAGGAGGTCACACCGTTCCGCCAGGGACCGCACCCCAGACCGCAGCCATAGGCGTGCAAGAGGGTGATCAACGGAGATTACCAATGCCCCAGGATATCTGCGCTGTATGTCTCTTGCCGCGAACAGTAAGCCAGCAAGACCAATGACCTTTTTTTGGTCTGGCTGGCCATCCTGTGTCTTGATGATTTCCAGAAGACCACTGCCCAACAAACGGGCACCTTGATGCAACAAGCGTTGCATGGCGACAGGCGAAAGGGTGAGATTGCAACGGCTGAAGACGGGTCTAAGCAGGCGAGCCAGAGTTCCAAAGTCGCGAGTGGCCAAGAACGTATCGCGCAATCCCTCTCGACGTTCCCAAATGCGGACCGATTGCATCCCCGCCTCGGAGGGCAATGCCCGGTCAGCAAGGAACAGCCATCGAGTCGCAGGTCGATCCCCCTGCAGAAGAGCGTCAGCTGTGTCGGCCAGTCCTTCCGCGTCGGCATAAACCTGAATGGTGCCATCACGCTGGCTGCCATCCAGTTCATTCATGAGTTGCAAGAATTCGCTGAACGGGGAATCCCCCGGCTGGGGGCGCAGGTCTATCCTTCCTGACCGATGGTCCACCTGCACATCATAGCGAACGCAAAAAGGGCTCATTGGCAATACCCGGCTTAGAGCCTGCTGTCGTAGTCGTATGGTGGATTCGTCAAAGATGGCCACCAAATGGCTTGGGCGTTCCCTCAGTTGCTCAACCACCGATCCGAGACTGGTTGAGCCGGTCAACCCATCGTCATGGAGACGAAACTGGAGTCGGTCAAGAGCCACTTTCTCCTGGATGTCATCTTCTTTGCGGGTATCCTGAAAGCGAAGAGCGCCATGTAAGCGATCGCGATGTTGGCCACTGGCGTATAAATCGAGATGCACTGCGGATAGCTTTTGTCCGCTTCGGTAACGATGATCATTGAGTAAACGTACGACCTCCATGATCAAGTCCTCACCCCGTGGAGGATTTACCAATGCTACCCTCAGGGGATAGGGGTGATTTGGGTGCAGTAGGATAAACTGCTCCAGAGCCTTTTTTAGGGTTTGAGCGCCATCTGACCCTGAACAAGCGTTGCTCAGGTTTTCAAAAACGGGCAACCCCTCGATCTGGCTTGTGTACGGGAGCATCTGACTTAACCCAAGACCACCAGGAAGGGTTGAAAGCCGAACTACAGAGAGAAATTGTTCTGGACGTTCTAGCTCTTTCCAAACCGTTTCGCGTTCGTCACTCCCCATAGAGGTGCTTTGGGCCAGCCCACGCAACAAGGTGGATAGCCGTTCATTGCGCCAGATGTGAAGCGGGTGGGTTGGAAGCAAAACGGCCTTGGCAAGATGCTTCCCCTCTGTCTGCAGTACCCGGATCTGTACGATGTCCAATGCCAACAAGGCTTCCAGGGCTGCCCGGGCCCAATCAGGGCTGTTGGATGCCATAACCCGGTAGTGTTCCTGGGTTTCACGGTACAGGGTGGCTGCCAGATCCAGGTAGCGCCGGACTTGCTCAAGGACTTGCGGGCGTCCATCCAACCAGTGCCGAGGGTGGTAGATCAACTTTCCAAGGTGCGGTAACAATTCAGTACGTAGCGCACTGAAATCCCGCCATGTTTGAGCCAACGTGGTCGTAGCCCCAACCAAATCTGGAAGGTCTTCATCCCAGGCCGTCAGGATGGACTCAAGGGATAAGGTTTCCCCCTCAATAACCACGATGGATTGGGGCTTAAGAAAAATTGGCGACTGATCCGCCATTCCGGTAAGAGCGGCCCGCACAGATGTTTCGGAAGTCTCGAAGAATCCTCCCCAATTGGTTTCGTTGCAGAAATCTCCGACCCACTCCAAAACGTCAGTGGCAATGGCCATTTTTTCATGAACTGACTGCCCGCTTCCTGGCAAAGTGGCCGTCAGTTCAACCTCATTATCTCCGTTCTTATCCCGTTCTTCCCAGGCTTGATCAATTGCGTCGGCAATTGATTTCAGGTCATCCTCTCGGCCATCAAGCAGCGCATCAGATGACTCCTTGGAAAACGAGGGAGTATCCTCGGTGTCTCTATCTTCTGCCTCCTGTTCATCGTTTTCATCTTCGAGGATAGTCGGTATTTTCTCGTCCTTTGGTGGCTTGACCACCACCAAAGCTTGTGACAAATCGAGTGGCGCATCCTGTCCACGCTGAAGGGAACTGAGATAGTGTTCAACCGCTGCTACTGCCTCCGCCACCAAGCGCTGTTTTTCTGCGTCCCGATAACGCTTGCCAGCCAAGGTGTGAAGGATCGAAGAACGAAGCGTTTTTACTCTCTGTGTTATTTCCAGATTGAGTTTTAGTCTCTGTCCCAGATTGTTAGCCCCAAATAGGTTTTCGTCGGTCAAGAGACCAAGGGACTTCAGTGCATGTCGTGGCGCATCATTGCCTTTGGAGACCCGAAGTTCATCCCAATGGGCTAGGAATCCTGCGCACGACTCCAAAGACAACAAGGGTTCCAAGTCGCGATCTTCTACAAACGCAGAGAGCAATACACGGTGCACGTCAGGTGAATTCGGTGCTTGGATCGGCAGCTTGATGCAGGCATCCTCGAGCAAGGCGGTCGCCAGATCCGTACTCGAAGGACGAGCATAATGTTTTAGAGTATGGACTCCGGCATTGTAACCCGAGGCAAGAACAATGGCTCTCGGGTGATTTTCACGGTCGTTTCTCCATTCTGCAGCCAAGTGAAGATCATCGGCAAATGCGCGGATTTCCTTCAATCCCGCTTTCCTGGCAAGTTCTCCCATATCCACCGGAGTAACGCCATGTCCAGAGATGGCAATGGAAAATTGTGAGGCGATATCATTGAATGCAGGATACTCCGCCAACTCGTGGAATAGAATGCCAACGTCCAGTGGGGGCAAACCTTCACAGGCAAAATCGTTATCAACCTGGAGGCGTCCCGCAATCCAACGGGCAATAGCGACAGCAGTGTAACCCTTGGCATCCATTAGGATCATCTTCACAGTAGGTGGTCAGGGTTCAAGGAAAACAGCACAAGTCCATCTGATGGTTCCCATGCCAGACCAAGGTGGACAGCCAACTGCTTGAACGCCTCCCGATTGGCTTGAAGATCGGAGTCCTCGTCAAGTGGAGTGTATCCGTGCTGAAGAAGGGTGGCGTGGTCCTTTGGAAGCAACCCGAGAACAAGGTTCCAGTGTCGTCGCAGTCGCTCCGCCAGTTCATCCATGGTACACACCTCATTGGGTTCTAATACGCTCATCAGCAAAACGCGCATGGTGTCGGGTTGGGGACGGAAGTATTTGAATGGTGTCCCTGTACGAGGTTGAACCCAACCAATCCGCACTGAAAAATCCCTGAAATGGTCCTCAAGATCCTTGGATGCCTTGACCCCAAGCTTACTGAAAGCTTCATAATCTTCTGTTGATACGCCACTTGGGTTGGATTCCATCCAGAGGTGGAGACTACGCCCAAACAGTCCCAACTGCCTCGAATAACATGCTGCCGACTGAGCCCGCAGGCGAGATCTCGTTTCACCGGTAAAGTCACAAAAGAATATCGTCTGATCGCAGTTGACGATGCGACGAATTTGGTAAACCAGCAGCCATGAGCCAAGGCCCAGCACCAGATGACGCAAAGCGAAGGCCGTGGGATGATGCTGCAGGTTGCCGGCTAGCTTTCGCAAAGCTTCCGTCTGATGTCGCATCAAGTCACTGCTGGATTTCAGAAAGCCTAAAGGTGGACTGCCACAGAGGTCGGACAAATCCTGGGCATACTCTTCGGTGGAATCATCAATAAGGGGTCTGCCAAACATGGCGGCAGGGCTGGTGGCGTTATCAGCAATTTTCCGAGCCAGAGACAGGAAATCCTTTCCCGGACGACTGACGTCCAATACCAACCAAGCAAAAGCGCCGGCATTGCCATGGTTCTTGGATTGGTTGGAAAGGAACTCCATAGAAGGCATGCTGTAGTCACACCCAAAGGTCGAATAGGGAGTAAAAGCCGCTCCAAGTGCAGCGCCATCATTATTAAATGCGGCGTTAAGATGTTGGCGGAGTAGCTTAAATTCCTCCATTTTCAGTTTGGACGAGAGAATCTCCTCAGAATCGTCCTGCAAGAGCGGGAAAAGGTTTTCGGCAACGTATTCATCTTCTGGCGCACGTTCTGTGGCTTTAGGATTTGCAGTCTTGTTGAGCCATTCGAGCCGTCGATAACGACGGCACAGCGCCAGTAAAAAGCTGGTGGCAAAATGGACAGGCTTCATGCGCATAGGAAGGTAGCCGAGGGACATGCGTTGAAGGTGTGTGACCTTCTGTCTGTCCACCTGCTTCACTTCTCCGCTACGCGTGTTTGGTGATGCGTTCATATTTTTTCATATCCTGAGTCAACTGGACTTCCAACAATTCTCGGCGTTCCAAATGGGCCGAAAAAATTCGACGGTCCTCCAAGGCACTTGAGGCATCCAATGCTTCAACAAAGGATTCCAGTCGGAAAGCGTCCCTCTCCGGGAGCAGTTTTCGGGGCAGTCCTCTCCGGAGGCGTTGCAATGTTCTAAACAACGGAAAGTCTACTCGCAGTTTGGCAACGTGACCATTGGATGATGCATGCTGTAACAATAAATGGTCCGGTTGATACCCTGGAATTGCTTTCAATACCCGCAGTGGAATTCGTGGTTTGAACAAGCGAAGCTGGGTCAAAGGGATGGATCGGTTCGCGAGAAACGATCGGGTTGGCTGTTCATGGAACCGATGTCCGCTCCACAGGTAGAGGTTATCTTCGCAACCTGGGAAATTCCGAGGACAGAACGCTCGATTGATTGCTTGGATCAGTCGGCGCTTAACGATAGAGTCATCATCCTGCTCCACTCGCATGAGATTATAAAAATCGGTGGAATCGGCATCCTCCAACTCAAAAGCCTTGTCACCATTGTTGTGCTCAAAATAGAAGGTGCGTTTCAATGCCTGGAATTCCTTTAGATCCGGTCGGACCGTTACTCCGATGCTGGGAACGCCAAACCACCACCCAGATTCCAGAATTTCTGCCCGATCTTCCAATAACGCATCCCACAGTGGGTGGCTCTGTGCCGCTGGATCAGTGTAGGTTAGGGTCTCGGCAAGGCAAAAACGCGGGTCGCGCATGAACATGATGTCCGAATACCGATAATCCAAGCCATCTCCATAGGATGGAGACAGGTCAACCCGACACCCAAGAACCAACCGCGCCAAGAGGATCCATAACTCCCTCATGGTCGTCCGGGAACCAATTGCAGCAAGCCTGTCAAATAGTGCAAGCAGACGTTTCCGTATTCGGTCATCTCGAAGCCGCTCCAGGTTTTGCTTGAGCATGGGGGCAACCTCGGGAGACGTCTGATCAAGATCCGGATCTGACAATAGACGATCCAGCATGGAACCGGCGATCCGGCTGTTTAGAGGATTCCTCTGGCTCAAGTCAATGACGAGGAGGTTCTTTCCATCTGACTCCGCCTCGGTTTCTGGACCGTAGACGAGTCGGTTGCGACACTGACGATCCAGTTCCTCTGCTTGGGAAGGCAACGCCTTTTTGGCGGCTGCTCGCAGCAGGTGCAAGGGGTATTCATTGATGGCGATGCAGAAGGGAACCTGGGATGAGACGGCCTCGCGCCAGCGGTCAAGCACCGGAGCAATTTTCCCCCTGCGCATGGTAGCGGTAGCATCTTCAACGACAATCGCCCCATGAGCGCGCAGTTCGGGGGCAGTCCTTTTGAGGACGTGCGTCTTTCCATCTCCCGCATTGCCAGTCAGAAACAGACTGAACCCTTTGCTGACGGCATCCTTAATGAAATCTTCCACGTCAAGTTTAACATGCAATCGCTCAAGCTCTGACTCGGACAGGGAATCGGAAGTGACGTTGGCTCCAGATTGGGCAAGCTGCCTCCAAAAAGCCAAAGCCGGGGATGCGGGTTGGACTGATTCGGTAACCACCACCTCTGATATTGGACCGGTTGAATCGACCACGGCAGCAGGCTCCTCACTCAAAGAGGGAATCCGATCGCTCAGCTTCCATTTCCCAGCTGTTAAGACGGCCATCATGCTGGGAACATGCCGCATTCTGGAAACGAGCCAACGTGTTGTCCAAAAATCAGCGATTCTCTTTGTTGTATCCTGAAACTTCTGTGGCTGTAAAATGTAATCGGCGAGTGTGACAGAACGGTTATTGAGAAAATCAACAGCATGGGGGGACAATGCGGTCACGTAGATCAGGCGCTGCCTGTTATGCCGCATCAGAGAATCGGGTGAAAAACCCAACTCACGCAGCCCTGCTGCCAAAAGTCGCAGCTTTGGACTTGGCCCTTCTCCAAAGATGCTGTTGACATCTTTGAACCCACGACGACTTTTTAAAAATATTTCCACTGCTTGACGGGTTTCATTCATGAACTGCAAAGTCCCAAAACCGGCAGTAAGACCAAGCTTCCTAAAGCGTAACTCCTTCTGATCGGGGGAGATGATTCCAGAAGGTAATTTTACCCGTTCGTATTGGCTGCTTCCCTGGGCATAAAGACTGGTGGTGCTCAAATAGACCAGGGCATTTTCACGGCGTACTTCAGCATTTTTTATCTGGGAAGAAATGATGGACGGACCGGAATACTGCTTTTGGTAGTCAGCCGCGATTTGTGGTGAATACAACAGCAAGGCGGCAAGCTTCCCGCCCAGGATATGGTTGTAGGGTGGTATGGCCCCGCAAGTGCTGATCTCAAGGATATTAATGCCTGCGAATCGACTCTTCAGGGCATCAAGAATCGTCTGCAGCGCAACCCCAACGTCCTCCTGCCCAAGGGTCGCTTTCAGGTTGTCTGGGTCGGTCAAACCAGCATGATGAGAACGTAAGGTAAGACGGGACTGAAGAAGAGCAGCCAAAAGAGCCGCACGCTTTCGGGCCACCAAATGTCTCCGGGCCTTCTGCATCGTCGGATTTTTTGCTGGCTTTGCTTCAAGATTCAGGATTTCCTCAGCAACAGGTGGGTGATCCTCGCCGATGTCTGTCTCATCCGCCTCAACCGGAAGGAGCGGACCATCGTTGCCTGAGCGCAACCGCGCCAACTCCCTCAGAGTTTCATCCCGTAGATGATCGAACTCCTGCGCCTTACGCCTCAGCCTAGCAATCACGGTCGCATTGGGCTGTTCAATTTCCTCCGGTTCGACCAGCCCCTTTGCCTCAATATCTTCGATGGTCGCCGCAAGTTGGACTTCCAGCCATGCGTACTCCTCTGCCAATTTCTCACTGCTGTTAGTGTTAAGAAGTCGCTCGGTGAGGGCGCGCAAACTCCAACCTAGATCATATTCGCGTTCCACACCCATCTGTAATGCCGTGTTATTAAGCCCGATAATACCCATAACGGCGTGACAGGGGTGTGCCGCATCCCGAACCAAATAGAGTAACTGTCGACCTGGCGTTGAAAACTGAGGGATGGACCACGTAAAGCGAAAATAGCGCCAGATCTCACGAAGCGATAGACCGGTATATTCATCGACTTCTTCTGGAGTGGCCAATTGTAGGTATGGTCGAACAGGAGGTGTGGGAGAGACTTTTTCCCCATTGGAGCCCTGCTTGAAGGCGAGTAGACGAGCATGAAGTTCCGCGCCTTCTGCGATCAAAAGGGTGATCGGCTTCTTTCCAGTTTTTGGCCCAGGTTCATCCATACGTTTGGCAAAAACACGCACTGTCGGGTCGCTGAGTTGGGCTTTAACTGCTGGAAGGAATATTGCCCTAGTTTTCTGTTTCTCCTGTTGGATTGCCTTCGGATCCAGACCATGGGTCCTGGGGGGGGCAGCGTACAACTCGACGCCATATCCTTCCTCTCGAACCTGCCAACCTAACCGCTCCAAGTCAAACATCACGCGAACAGCGGCCTCAAATGCAAGACGCTGATCCTCAAGTGATATATGCGAACTCGCCCATTCCAGCTCCGACGCAAGAAGGGCCATGCGATCCTCTTCATCCTTGGGTGCGGCACGGGCCAGTGTTCGGGCCAGAGCAAGAAATCGATCGGCAGCGGAGCCTTCCAAATTTGCGCGAATAGGAACTATCATCGGTTTATGCCAATTCGTTGTCTTGCCTGGATACCTCCTGGCTGGAACTGCCATGGAGCAAATCCCGCTACTATAGCGATCTCTGTGAATTTTTGAAACAGTTGACCCATTGACGTGCATCCGTTTGAACCGGTGCGCATCTTCCCTATCGCCATTGATCAGGAAGAGCTAAAGTCCCGACCCGATGAAACCAAAGGGAATTCCTTCAGTGCGGGCACCAACCACCTGAGTTTCCTCTGCTATGATACCGGGCCGCTAACTCCTTCTGTAGCAGAACTTGCCCCACATCCACGCCATCCGCTTCCACGCGGGCGACGATCCGAAAATATTTTCCCCGCCCGATCTCCATCAAGGTGATTCGCTTAGCCTTCCCCAGAATCCTCCCGACCTCGTCTCGCGCCTTTACCGCCGCTTCCCTTTACGCTGGGCATTTTCCTCGGATCTCCGGCGTATCCACTCCCCGAACCCGGATCGAAATATTGTCCCCCAGCAGTGGGTGAACCCCTGGGATGTCGAACCGGATGGTGTCGCCGTCGTAGTTGCCCCGGTAGATCACGCCCTCGATGTTGCCGTAGCTCTTCTCCTCCCTGGCTGGGACCAGCGATGCCGGAAAAATCGCCAGGGTTGCGGCGAGGATGAAGGCCGTGGCTCTCATGCGGCCACATGCTAAGGACTCCTTAGTATCACGGCAATACAATTCCTAAGAAAATCTTAGCCAATTTCAACGGATAAGGATATGGGCAGAGATGGCGAAGACTCCAATACCGAAAAGGCTGCGGGAAGCCAGGAAAAGAGCCAAACTTTCACAGGCCAACCTGGGGGTGACCGCCGGCATGGACCCCTCGGGGGCCAGCGCCAGGATGAACCAGTATGAGCGGGACACCCACGTTCCCGACTATCAGACTCTGAAGAGGATCGCCGATGTGCTGGAAACGCCGGTGCCATACTTTTATGCCGAGGATGATCTGCTGGCGGAAGTCATCCTTTTGCTCGGAGAATTGGAACCTATGGCCTTGGCGTCGATTCGGGATGAGCTGGCACAGATGGTTGCCCAGCAGGCGACCGAGCCGTGAAGGCTCTACTCCGGCAGGCCGCCCCCGAGTTTCTTCGTTATCGTCCAGATCCCCTCCATCTCCTCCAACACCATCTGCATCACCAGAAACAGGTCCACCGCTTCCGGCGGATCCGTCATGGGGCGTTTTCCGGGGCCGCAATTGGCCAGAACGCGGGATACGGCCATGGCCTTGTTCAGGCTGCGGTTGATGGCGTCCAACTGGTCCAGGGTGATGGGAATGGTATTGTCCATGGCGCGGTTTCCTTGGTTGGATTTGAAAAACACCAGGACCATAAATAAATTCTATCACACAGCAAAGGACAATTGCCCTTCTCCTGCCGATTTCGCCATTCCCCAGTGCCTGCGTTGCTCTTCCCATGCCACTGGAAACTGAAGCCGCATTTTTTCCACCGACAGGGATTCCGGCTGCCGCCCCTCCAGTATCGCCTCAACGATATCGGGGGCCAGCAGGGTAAGGCGCAGGGTGCGGGCCACATACGAGGGATCGATCTTTTCTCTGGTCGCCAGATCCTTCACCGACGCCGCCTGTCCGCTCTCCATCATCTCCTGCCAGCGAAAGGCCCGGACCAGGGCGCGGATCAATGCCTCATCGGGCCGGGTTGGCGGTAGGAAAGCGGACTCGACTCCCTCCGGGGCGATGATCTCCTTGCGACCGCCGGTGCGGCGGAAACGATATGGGATGCGGATGACGATGGTCTTGCCATCGCTGGCGAGTTTCATGTTCATGCGGCGATCTCCTTATTGCCAAGATCCCGGGCCAGGGTCTCCAGCCCTTCACCTCTGAGGCGTACCTCGATTTCATTCATGTTGACCGTTACCCGGTCCACCAGAAGCTGCACCAAGCGGTGTTGTTCGCCGGGAAAGAGTGCCTCCCAAACCGGCTCCAGACTTTGCAGCGCCTCGATGATCTCCCGTTCGGTAACCCAATCCTCATCAATCTTAGCCGCTTTCCAGGTTTTGGCCACCATCTCCGGCGTCCGGGTCAGAGTCTGCAACTGGCCCAAGACGATCCCCTCAATTTCTCGGGCCGCCACGGTTTTCAGCGGACAGGCGTCGTGGCCATTTTTCAGGGCGTTCTGGCAGGTATAATAACGGTAGAGCCGCCCGCCCTTGCGCGTGTGGCTTGGTTTCATGGCCCGACCGCAGGATCCGCAGCGCAGGATTCCCTTGAGGGGCGCGGCGGTTTGGGCGCGGGTGCGGTTGGCGCGCCGGGGGGCGTTGATCTCCAGAATGGAGTGAACCCGGTCCCAATCGGTCTTATTGATGATCGCCTTGTGCTCCCCGGGATAGGATACCTCCTTGTGGACCGCTTCGCCGATGTAAACACGGTTGTTGAGGATCTTGAGTAGGGTTCCCTTGTTGAAGGGTTTTCCGCCCCTTGATTTGCCGGAAGTGGTGACCCAGGATTTACTCTGATGGCCTGCCTCTGCCAACTCCTGGGTTAAGGTGGTGGTGGAGCCGATCTGGATGTAGCGTTTGAAAATATGCCGGACCAGATCCGCCTCGGCGTCGTTGATGACCAGTTTGCGGTCCTGGACGTCATATCCCAGCGGCGGGTGGCCGCCCATCCAGATGCCCCGTTTCCGGGAGGCGGCAAACTTATCCCGGATTCTCTCGGCGGCAAGCTCTCTTTCAAATTGCGAGAATGAAAGTAAAATGTTGAGCGTTAGCCGCCCCATGGAACTGGTGGTGTTGAAATGCTGTGTCACGCTGACGAACGTGACCTTGCCCCGCTCGAAAATCTCCACCAGCTTGGAGAAATCCATCAGGGAGCGGGTCAGGCGGTCGATCTTGTACACCACCACGCAGTCGATGCGGTCTGTTTCGATATCGGTCAAAAGCCGCTTCAGCGCCGGTCGCTCCAGGCTTCCACCGGAAAATCCGCCGTCGTCATAACGGTCCGGGACCGGGGTCCATCCCTCTGCCTTCTGGCTGGCAATGTAATTTTCGCAGGCCTCCCGCTGAGCATCGAGGGTGTTGAACTCCATGTCCAGTCCCTCGTCGGTGCTTTTTCTGGTGTAAATGGCGCACCGCACCTTGGGTTTAACCTGCTGCCTTTTCATTGATCCCCTCCGTTGCCGTGGCGGCGGACCCCAAAAAACGTCCAGCCGTTCCAGCGCGTCCCGGTAATTGCCCGGGCCACCGCCGACAGGCTGCGGAAGGGCCGTCCCTGGTATTCAAAACCGTCGGCCAGGACCGTTACGCAGTAGTCGATTCCCTTCCATTCCCGAATCAGACGGGTGCCAACCACCGGTCTGCCGTCTCCTTTGGGTTGATTGCGCCCGATCTGCGTTTCATCCCTGGCCAGCGTCTTCAACCGCTCCTCCGTCTGTTTCGACAGCCCGCCATAGGCCAACTCCTGAAGCCGGTATGCCAGTCGTTTTACCAGAAACTGTTTGGCGTATGGCGGCGGGTCGGCGTCGAAAAGCTCCTGCCACATCTCTTTCAGCCTGGTGGTGGTCATGCCCGGAAGGGCGGCCACCTGTTTGATCACATCCGTTTTCGCCATCATGGTCTGCCTCCAAAATTGGTTTGTTCTTCAGACACATAAGGGCATTGGCCGGGCGGTTTATCCAGTCGAAAAGTCTCTGAATTACCTGTTTTTGTTCTCTTTTTTATCCGAAAGCGCAGGATGCCGACGGCCAGGATGGCGGCGGCCTCATCCAGGCGCTCGGTGGCGGTCAACAGATTTGGATCACAGCCGTTGGTCATGGAAAATCATCCTCATTCGGGTGGGGCGTGATGACGCCCCTTTCTCTGAAATACCGGAACGAGGAGAAAAACGTCGGGCACAATCCAAGTCATATAAATTTTTCTTGCGGCGCTTTTGACTCCTGATATAGATTAGGTCCATTCGCCTGATTGTGGGGCCAACTTTGTGAGGGAGTATTGTGAACAGGGATGATCCAAGCCGTTCCGGCCCCAAGCCGGTGGAAGGGCTGACGGGAGCGCAGGAACGCCTGATGGCAGCGATCCAGGCTTTCATTGACGAAAAAGGCATGCCGCCGACCGTGCAGGAAATGGCCGATGCCCTGGGTATCAAGGGAGCTACGGTCCATGAACAGATCGGCAAGATTGCTCGGAAGGGTTATTTGAAGAGAACGCCGCGCAAGGCGCGGTCATTGGAAATCATACGGCGGCCCCCATCTGTTTCCCGGCTTGTGCCGGTCTCCATTGTGGGAAAGGTGGCCGCCGGACTGCCGATATTCGCCACGGAAAATCATGTCGGTGAAGTTCTGGTGGAGTCGAATGTGGCTCAGGGACGCTGTTTTGCCCTGGAAGTACAGGGCGACAGCATGGTGGAAGCGGATATCCATGAAGGGGATATTTTGATCGTCCGCCAACAGCCGCTGGCAGAAAATGGAGATATCGTCGTGGCCCTCCTAGAGGATGAGGCCACCGTCAAACGGCTTTTCATTTCCGGAGATCGGATCGAGTTGCGGCCTGCCAATGCGGCATATGCCACCATTCTGATTGCTCCGGATGATGATCTCAAAATTATTGGGAAGGTTCTGGCTGTTCGTGGCCGGGCCAAAGATTTTGACGATTGAGGGAGCGTCTGCCATGGCCACATTCAACATCCGCCGTTTTGCTCATCCTGATGCACTGAAAAGCATCAACCCGCTCCGCCTTGTGGCTTTTCTCAAGCCGCATGCGGAATTCCTGTCGGGGCGTGGCATCTCCCTCTCCGGTAATGGCGGGGGTCCGGTGGATTATGAACGGCTGGCTTCGGTGCTGATGAGCATGGAAACGGATGCGCCCCAGGCGTTGCTGGAATCCCTCTACCTGATCCATGAAATGTCCACCGATGAGGGCATGGACCGTCTACTGGAGGCGGCCAAGGCCCAGGGGTTGACGCTTGAGCATGACCCGGAATCGAGTCCGGCTGATATCGCCATCCAGGTGTTTCTGACCAATCGGGAGCTTCTGGAGCGGCAGCACGCCAACACGTTCATCTTCCGGGCCCGCTCTTTCCGGTACTTTTGCGGCCACAGCGGCTGGAATGGTAAGTTTTCCCTCCCTGATGCTTCTGTTTTGCGGACGTTGGAAAAGGGGATGGATGAGTGGTTTGAGGAAAAATTCCGGGGGCGCGGCAGCCGCGTTTTTGTCTTTCCCCATGGCCGCAAGGTGAATCTGGTGGTCCGGCACGGCATGCGCTTCAAGCGGGAGGGATCCATTCAGGATGGCAAATCTGGGAGCATTTACTACCGCCCCGAATGCCACGATGTTCTGGTCTACGACAAGGATTTGAACGAACTGAGCATCAAGGCCGGTTCCAAGGGCGAGCGGGAGATGTACCTGTCGCAGGTGGGGCGCCACATCTTCAGCAACGATAACCACTTCCCTGGGGATGAAAAGTACACCCTGCAACCCTTGCTGGATGATGGCGCTGAATCCCTCGCCTGTGATGATGTGGAGGGAATCGAATGGATCCTGCTCCGCGAGGTCACCATCTACCGGGGCGGCAAACATTCTGAAATAGAGATCCGAAAGGCCAAGGATCTGTTCGGGGCCATGAAGGAACGGGACCGTTCCTTCTCTTCCAAGCTGCGGCTGATCATGGCCAAGTTCGAGGTGAAGTTCGCCGATTCCGGAAAAAGCCGCACCGTCACCATCCGCCCGGCCAACCAGGCCATGTACACCCGGGATGATGACAGCCTTCTGTTGGAAAAATGGATGGCCCTGCGTGGTTTCATTCTCTCCAGCCAGGAGGAGGAACAGGCCGATGCGGGCTTTGAGCCAGCAACTCCCATTCCACAACCAGAAGTGCTACCGTAAATCATAAATTTGGATGAAAAAATGTATATTTACGGTGATGAATCAGGGAACACGGGGAAAGAAATATTTCACGAGCCCGAGTGGTACCACCAAGGGGGGTTGATCTGCCTACATGACATTGACCCTGTGGTTCGCCCAATACTCCGACGCCATTGTGATGAACTGGGTGTTGAACGAATTCATGCGAATGAATTTCTTTCGACAAAAAACGCTGAAATTGCTACGGATATTATCAATGCGCTTGACGCATCAACTACCTGGGTCTTCCACCATTCGAAAATCCATAAACCGTACATGGCAACCACAAAATTTGTGGATGCTATTTTTGACTCTGGTGAGAATGATGGGGCGCGGTGGCTTTGGTATAATTCTGAATTCCTCAGACATACTCTATGCTGTCTGATGGATGATGTTTTAACGCCAAGAAATAAAAGGCGGTTTTGGCCAGCATATCTTTCAAGCAATCACGACGAAGTGAAGGCTTGTATCAGGAATGCGCAGACTTATTTAGATAGGCATACGAGCGATAGGCGTCTCCAGACTGTTGTAAGGGATGCATTCAATCATGCTCTTAGCAATATGGAGAAATTGTCATTTGGTCATTCGGGGAAATCCTACAGAAAGCTTGAGGCTCCAAACATCGCAGCTTTCAGCATTCTGATCAACTCTGTGCATAGTTTTGCAGAAAAACATAATGCTGTTCCTGTTGCATTTATCCATGATCAAAGCTCAGAGTTTAATAAGACCATGAGGAAAATGCATACATGGTTCTCTGGAGTTCAAGCAGGATCAGCCGATATCGCAGCAAAAGTTGTCATGGTAGATTGGGGTCTGGGAAATTTTAGTTCACCGTCATCCAAAGATATTCTTCCACTTCAAGCAGTTGATGTTTTGCTCTGGATTTTACAGAGGGAACCTCAGCATGAAATCACTGATGTACAAGAACGGCTTGGAAAGAAAACAGACCCCTATTGGATTTCACGGCCAACTTCAGAGTTGATTCGACAATCATGGATAAATCGCCTGTTTGGTCCAGACTTCCCAGTGGAAAGACTTCAAGAAGGAGAGAGGCTTGCTGCTGAAGTGGAAGAGAGGTTCAAGGAGAAGTTGGTTCAAAAAGTGCCTCAAATGCCTATCACAAAACTGGAGTAGGATGAAAGTTGCGTGCTATTTCGCAATTCTGGACTGCAATCGCAAACATTCCGGGGCTTTCCGGCGTCTTGGCGGAATGGCGGGAATATCTGGGTAACGAGTTCTCCCTGGTCAAACCCATTCTGAAATCCACCGGCAGAAAATCCAGAAGCTATCCATGCCCCAGCCCCGGCGGTCCGGGCTGTCCCAGGGAGGTGGTGGAACACCGTGATGGTTCCATCGTGGCGGTATGCGGGGATCAGGAAGAACGGAATTGCGACGATGTGGCGCTATCCCTTGCCGATATTTTCGTTTATACCCTGGATCGCGGCAAGTTGGCCGGGTGGGTGGCTCAGGCGCTGGCCATTGAAGCGCATTTCGATACCGTGGAGGGACTCAGCGAGTGTTGGCATGTTGGTGATTATACCCCCTTTGCTGGGCGGCGGTTTCCGGTTTACATGCTGCTGGCCTTCCATGAGACGAAACGGGCCGAAGCGGTCCAACGACTCTGTCGGATCAGTGCGGGGCCGTTCATGCTGGCCGTTCCCATCGCCAGCGCCGTTTCAACTGAGACCGTAACCCTTCTCCAGGCCCACAAGGGGCATCTTCTTCGTCTCGATGAAATGTTGATGGATGGCGGCAACGGTCGGTTCGCGATTTCCCAGACTGCCAACGAATACATCACCGCCTTTCATGACGAGATCTTCCCGCAAGAAGAGGAAATCCCATCCACCCCGGCTTTTCCGACGCCCCCGAACGCCACATGGAGGGATTTGCGTATCCGTTTTCTGGATGGGCATCGCGCCACCTTGTTATGTCAGGGGGTCTCCGAAACGGTCAGCTTTTCGACCATGGGCATGGAGAACCGCAGAAGCCGGGAGCCATCCGTCCAATGGGAGCTGCTTGAAAAATTGGCTCAGAACCATGGAAGATTCAGTTGGCAGTCCTCTGGGGCCAACAACCAAGTTCCCCAACAGGTCCGGCGTCTGAACAAGGACCTGGAACGCTTTTTCGGCATTGATAATCATCCTGTCGAGTGGAAAAAGGACGAAAAAGCCTACTGCACCCTGTTCGAAATCCACTACGAACCGGACGAGCCTGCCCGCTCCGCATCCCCACGGCGCGCCACCAAGCGCCGCTGATTTCCCCCACAATTTGACGTCATCTTTCAGCCGGGCTTGCCCCGGCTTTTCCATTTTCCAGCTATCCATTCAAGCGTTTCCCCGATGACGCGTCATCGGCATCTCGATGACATGTCATCGGGCCGGAGAAGTTTTTTTTATTTTTTTTGGCCGACCAACAGGCAGGACAACTTGTTGATCATGCGGGATTTAACCTCATTTCCAGCCATCCTGTCCACCTTCACTCAGCCTCCTTCGATGACATGACGCCAGTCCAGGGCAATCGGGCCGATGCCCGTCCCCCAGGACAAAGGCGACATCATGAAATCCAGGAACAGATACGACGAGATTCACCCCAGGGCAGTCACTCTTATCCGGCGGGAGGCGATAAAGCTCTCCCGACACCCGGCATTCCGTTGGACGGAACCAGCGGACTTCGAACAGGAACTGGCGCTGCATGTTCTTGATCGGGTCCGTTGCTTTGACGGCAGCCGCGCCGGGCTTCTCACCTTTCTCTCCCAGGTCATCCGCAACCATGCCATCCGCATGTTGGAACGGGAGACCGCCGCCATACGTGGCGGTGGCGTCAACCACCTCTCTCTGAACGACATGCTGATGGACGAAGACGGGGTCAAAACCGAACGGATCGGGACCATTTCGGAAGATCAGGGGCTGTGGTCCAAGGCGCCCACCTGGGAAGAAGCGGTCGAGAACCGTATGGAAGCGGAAGATCTGCTTGCTCTTCTTCCTTCTGAACTCAGGGATGTCGCCATCCGGGTTTCCCTGGATTCCATCACCGGCGTTTCCCGCCACACGGGCATTCCTCGTCCCACCCTGTATGACGCCCTCAAACGGGCTCGTCGGATCATTCGGAAAAAATGCTCCCCCGGTCCGACGTTTTTCCCCTCGTTCCGGTAAATACAATCAGGACCCAAGAGAAAAGGAGTCGAGCGATGGAACCGGAAATGGCCTTGTGGATAGCCGTCCTCAATCAAGCGGTAAAAGACGTTCGAGCGCTGGTTAAAAAGGTGGAGAAGGATCCCAGCCTGTGGGCCAACCCCCTGTTTCGCTCGGAGGTGCTGCATCTCAAACGGTACTTCCGCAGGCGGTCCATGGAGCCCGGAGGGTTCGGGTTCATCTGCGAACTGATGGACGTGGACGCCGTACAGGCCACTCGGCAGATCGAAGAGCTTTATCTCCGGCATCTGAACAGGCCGGTCGAACAACGCCCCACCCGGGTGGCCATGTTGTTGGCCATCTGAGGTGGACACGGTTCCGCACGTCTAGGGCAGTGTACCCGAAGAGCCCGATTCCTGGCGGGCCTGACGTGCGGTTTTTCCAGGATTTTTCAGCAGGAGTAAAAACAACATGAATGACCAAATCACCCTCGAACATCTGCGGCGCATGCCCATGGGAGAAGTCGCCGCCCTGGATCCAGTGACGCTGACCGGCCTTCAGGATCAAGCCAATACTGCCATGGAGCGCGCCAAGAGCATCAAGGATCTGCTAGATGGCGTTTTGAGTCGGCGCTATGCCGACCGCGCCGCTCTGCTGCGCAAGGATGCCGGAAAGGATTTCGGATCCATCCGATTTGACGATGGCGAGGTCACCATTACCGCCGACCTGCCCAAGCGCCCGGTTTGGGACCAAAAGCGCCTCGGCGAGATCGTCGAGCGTATCCGCCGCGCCGGTGAGGATCCGGGCGAATACGTGGAAGTCGCCTACAAGGTGGCTGAGCGTAAATTTACCGCTTGGCCGGCACATATCCGCAGCACATTCGAGGCGGCCCGCACGGTCAAGCCGGGCAAGCCCAGCTTCAAATTGTCTCTCGTCGACCGGGAGGCTGCGGCATGAGCGGCCTGCCCATCATCAGCGCTGATCAGCGCATGGCGGAAAAGCGCGGCGTCAAAGGGGTCATCCTGGGCAAATCCGGGATCGGCAAAACCACACTACTGCTGACCCTGGCCGCCGAGGTCACCTTGTTCATGGACATGGAGGCCGGCGATCTGGCGGTCGAAGGGTGGCCCGGAGACACCATCCGGCCCCGCACCTGGGATGAATGCCGGGATTTCGCGGTCTTCATCGGCGGTCCAAACCCGGCTCTGCGCGATGATCAGTATTACAGCCAAGCCCATTACGACCGGGTGCTGCAAAAGTATGGCGACCCTGGGGTTCTCGCCAAATACCAAACCATCTTTGTGGACTCCATCACCGTGGCGGGCCGCCTCTGTTTTCAATGGTGCAAAGGACAGCCACAGGCGTTTTCCGAAAAAACGGGCAAACCCGATATCCGAGGAGCCTACGGCCTGCACGGCCAGGAGATGATCGCTTGGATCACCCATCTCCAACATACCCGGAACAAGAACCTGTGGTTTGTCGGCATCCTCGACGAGAAAACAGACGATTTCAACCGCCGTTTTTTCGCCGCCCAGATTGAGGGCGCCAAAACCGGTCTGGAACTGCCCGGCATCGTCGACCAGGTCATCACCATGGCCGAGATGAAACCCGAGGAAGGCCCGTCCTACCGCGCCTTTGTCTGCCAAACCATAAACCCATGGAGCTATCCCGCCAAGGACCGTAGCGGACGGCTCGCCATGATCGAGGAGCCCCATCTTGGGCGGCTTATGGAAAAGATTCATCAACCGGCAAGGCCGGCGGCGGAAAGGCTGAGCTTCGAACGCCCTGACCATTCGGCGGGACAGCCGAATGGGATCGCCGCCAATGGCCCCGTTAACACGCAAATGACCACAGGAGCTTGAATACTATGAATGCCAATTGGACCGACTTCAACGACGCCGATTCACAGACCTCCTACGACCTGATCCCCAAGGGAACCATCGTACCGGTACGCATGACCATCAAACCCGGTGGATTCGATGATTCCAACAGAGGTTGGACCGGAGGTTACGCCATGCGCAACCCGGAGACCGGCTCGGTTTACCTCAACTGCGAGTTCGTCATCACCCAGGGCCCATATGCTCGCCGCAAGGTCTGGAGCCTGATCGGCCTGTTCAGCCACAAAGGGCCGGAATGGGGCAACATGGGGCGCTCTTTCATCCGCGCCATTCTCAACTCCTCCCGTGGCATCTCGGAAAAAGACAACTCTCCGCAGGCCGCACAAGCCCGTCGCATCAACGGACTCGCCGACCTGGACGGTATCGAGTTTCTGGCCAAGCTCGATGTGGAAAAGGATCAACACGACAACGATAAAAATGTCATCAAATTTGCCATTACCCCGGATCACAAGGAGTACGGCAACCATGGCACGGGTGGCGGTGCGCCCCCGGCTCCTCCCGCGCCAGCCACGTCTCAGGCTCCCGCCGCCACTGGCGGTTGGCAGCAGAACGGTCCCGCCGGTGGAGACCAATCTCCCCAGCAAAACTGGCAGCAGCCTGTTCAGCAGTCGCAACCTGCTCAATCAGCGCAGGGTGTTCCACCTCGTCCGCAATGGGCCCAGTGATCCGGAGGGGCTGAACGATGATTCTCCGGAAACGGCAACAGGAGTTCGTGGAGCGGTCGGTGACCGCTCTTCACGAGCACAACAATACCCTGGGGGTGGCTCCGACCGGCGCGGGCAAGACCATCATGCTCTCCGCCGTCGTGGGGAGGATGCTGGCCAATTCAGGCGGAAAAGCCTGCGTCCTGGCCCACCGTGACGAACTCACCCGCCAGAATGTCTCAAAATTCGCCAAGGTCAACCCAAACCTCTCCACCACCGTGGTGGACGCCCGGGGCAAATCGTGGCGCGGTCGCGCCACCTTCGCCATGGTTCCGACGCTTGCGCGGCCATCCAATCTGGACGCCATGCCGGAACTGGAACTGCTGGTGATCGACGAGGCCCATCATGCGGCGGCCGCCAGCTACCGGCGCATCATCGATGCCGCTCGGGAGCGCAATCCCGACTGCCATCTTTACGGCGTCACCGCCACCCCCAATCGGGGGGATCGGAAGGCGCTGCGTCCCATTTTTTCAAATGTGGCAGATCAGGTTCGGCTGGGAGAGTTGATCCAGTCCGGTCATCTGGTTCCGCCCCGAACCTTCGTTATCGACGTGGGAACCCGGGAGGCCCTGCGGAATGTAAAAAAAACGGTCGACGATTTCGATATGAAAGAGGTCGACCGGATCATGAACAAGGCCCCGGTTACAGAGGCAGTCATCAAACATTGGCAGGAAAAGGCCGGTGACCGAAAGACCGTGGTGTTCTGCTCCACCGTGGATCACGCCACCAACGTTACCGGCGCCTTCAACGCCGCTGGCGTAGAGGCGGTCATGATCTACGGCGACCTCGCCGACGGTGAACGAAAAACCGCTCTCAGCCGATTCGAAAATGGTTCGGCAAAAGTGGTTGTCAACGTCGCCGTCCTCACCGAGGGGTGGGATCATCAACCCACCAGTTGTGTGGTTCTGCTCCGCCCCAGCTCCTACAAATCCACTCTGATCCAGATGGTGGGGCGTGGCCTGCGTACGGTTGATCCGGCTCTGTTCCCAGGGTTGGTCAAGACCGACTGCATCGTCCTGGATTTCGGTACATCCAGCCTGTTGCACGGCTCCCTGGAGCAGGACGCCAATCTGGATGGAAAGGAGTTCCAAGGGGATGCTCCCACCAAGGAGTGCCCGGAGTGTGCGGCCACGGTACCGCTGGCGGTTCGGGAATGCCCCCTGTGCGGATATTTCTGGGAATCACAATCCGATCCTGGCGAAGAGCCCGAGGTCATCACCGACTTTATCATGTCGGAGGTGGATCTGCTCAAACGCTCCAACTTTCGCTGGTGCGATCTGTTTGGCGACGACGCGGCTCTGGTGGCCAACGGTTTTACCGCCTGGGGAGGCGTATTTTTCCTCAACGGACGTTGGCATTCGGTGGGCGGCGCAAAAGGCAATCATGCCCGACTGCTCTCCATCGGCGAACGCACCGTTTGCCTTGCGGCCGCCGACGACTGGCTCAACGAGAACGAGACCGATGAGTCGGCGCACAAGACCCGCTCCTGGCTCAACCAGCCAGCTTCAGAAAAGCAGCTTCAATATCTGCCGGCAGAATACCGCCACGATCTCAATCTGACCCGGTATCAGGCGTCGGCGCTTCTCACCTTCCGCTTCAACAAGTCAGCGATCCGCAGTTTGATCTTCGAGGCGGATCGGCTGGCGCTGAAGGAGGTGGCCTGAGCATGGATGACTACAACTTCGTAACTCTCGGAGTGATTGAAGCACGAGTTTTGAACTCCTTGCGGCAATCCGGGCAGTAATACTCTTCAGGCTCTTCATGGCCCTTCTGTCCGGTAACCTCAACGAGGAATTTACAACCACAGTCACATGTTTGTTCAAAGCTTCCTTTGTCGTAGGAGTATTCAGCTTCGTGTGGATTGGTCATTTTGCGCTCCGTGAAACGTAGTGATTAGCCGTCGAAACTAGAAACCTGAACATATGGTATCTCATAACCAACCGTCAAAACAAAAGGGGACTAAATGTTCGGGATAACATGGACCCGCCGGATGAGCACCTGGCACGACCCGGTCTGGGGTTGGATCATCCTGCCGCCCGGGCTGCGCACCCGTCGCATCGGGCCGGGAGCCCTCTCCCGAAAGGACCGGGCCATTTTCATGGGAATTATAAAACGAAATCCGGGGCACGTCCTGGTCTGGCTGATGAACGGCATCAGGGCGGTCCCGAGAGAGATGCTATTGGAGGCAAAAAATATGGTGGACGCCACCGATCTTGAAAAAGCGGCCATAGCCGCAGCCCTGCGCCCAATGGGGGAATACGTGGGAAGCATCGGCATGACCCGCCCATTGGCAGATTACAGCAAGGACGAGGTCCTGACCCTGGTGGAGGTGGTGATCACCGCCTACCAGGAGCACATGGCCAACGCCA
>JADFZT010000051.1:0-19597 GCA_015232395.1 Magnetococcales bacterium
AGTTATCTGTCCACCTGCCGCAAACAAGGCGTTTCCGCTTCCGAAGCCCTGCAATTGCTGTTTGAAGGTCAGCGGCCTTCCTTCATGCAGCCTAACGAAGCTGAATAGTTACCATTTAACCAGGCTCACCGAACATTTTGGTTAAACGCACCCCTTGAGAAACCTCCAACGCTTGACCATCACCGCTTAAAAGGGGTACCCCTTTTCTACTGGATCTTCACGCCCCCCCATCGGTCACCACAGAAAGTCGCTATGAACAACAAGGACGTTATCAAAAAAAACGAATCGGATGATCAGGAGAGTTCCCAGCCGGAAGGACTGGACAACAAGGAAATTCTCAGACGTTTCGGCAAGTTGGTCTGGCCTTTTCGCTGGTATCTGATTCCGGCTTTTTTTTGCATGATTTTGATCGCCGGAACCAATGGCGCCATCGCCTATTTTGTGCAGCCGATTCTCGATAATATTTTTATCGAGCGGGATAAGAGCATGCTGACGGTGCTGCCCTTTGTGATTTTGGGTATTTTTGCGGTGCGGGGGGCAGCCTATTTTGTACAGAACTACTATATGGATTTTGTCGGGCTCAAGGTGGTCCGCCAGCTCCAGGTGGCCCTCTATGGCCATTTCCTGACCCTCGATATCGGCTATTTTGCGGCCAACACCACCGGCAGCTTTATCTCCCGCATCACCTATGACGCCAACATGCTGAAGAGTTCCGCCTCCTCGGTGATCTCCAACACCTTCCGGGAGGGGTTTTCAGTCATTTTTCTCCTGGGGGTGCTTTTCTATCGGGATTTTAATCTGGCGCTGGTCTCCTTGCTGGGGCTGCCCATCGCCGGATTGTTGATCCTGCGCTTTGGTCGGCGCATGCGGGGGTTGAGTAAGGACAGGCAGGAGCTGATGGAGGGGGTGATGAGCCACCTTCAGGAGACTCTTTCGGGATTGCGCATCGTCAAGGCCTTCTGCATGGAACCCTCGGAGCGGGCCGGTTTTCGCAAGGTGACCAAGGAGGTGCTGCACAACAGCCTCCGGGCCACCTTCGTGCGCTCCCTGACCCATCCTTCCATGGACCTGGTGGCGGGTTTGGCCATCAGCGGGGTGGTGCTCTATGGGGGGCGGGAGGTGATCAACGGCAACACCACGGCGGGGGCCTTTTTTTCGTTCGTCACCGCTCTCCTCATGGCCTACACCCCCATCAAGCGTTTTTCCAGTCTGAACAATAAAATCCAGGAGGGGATGGCAGCAGCCAAGCGGGTGTTCGAACAGCTGGATGTCCAACCCACCATCGCCGACGCCCCCAACGCCGTAGTGCTGCCCAGGCTTTCGGAATCGATCCATTTTCAAAAAATTTCCTTCGTCTATGGAGCCGATCTGGAGCCGGTGCTGGATGGTATCGATCTTAAAGTCAAAGCCGGGGAAAAGGTCGCCCTGGTGGGTTCCAGCGGTGCGGGTAAAACCACCCTGGTCCATCTGGTGCCGCGTTTTTATGATGTGACGGACGGGGCCATCACCATTGATGGCGTGGATGTGCGCACCGCCACCATGAAAAGCCTCCGCTCCCAGATTGCCATGGTGACCCAGGAGATCATTCTTTTTAACGATACCGTCCGCAACAACATCGCCTATGGGGATCCCAACCGTACCCTGGAGGAGATTCGGGAGGCGGCGCGGGGAGCCAATGCCCTCGATTTTATCGAATCGTTCCCCGATGGATTCGATACCGTGATCGGCGATCAGGGGGTGAAGCTTTCCGGGGGCCAGCGCCAGCGCCTCTCCATCGCCCGCTCTCTGCTCAAGGATGCCCCTATCCTGATCTTGGATGAGGCGACCAGTGCCCTGGATACCGAAAGCGAAATAGCGGTGCAAAAGGCCCTGGAGCGGCTGATGCAAAATCGCACCACCCTGGTGATCGCCCATCGCCTCTCCACCATCCGCAACGCCGACCGGATCATCGTGCTCAAGGGCGGTAAAATTGTGGAGGAGGGGAGCCACAGCGTCCTGTTGGAAAAAGATGGGGAGTATGCCCGTTACCATCGTTTGCAGTTTAAAACGGAGGAGAAGGATTGAGCCTGCCCCCACGCATTCTGGTGATCAAATCCAGGCATCTGGGGGATGTGCTCTTGACCGGCCCTCTCATCTCCAGCTTGCGTTTGCGCCATCCGGAGGCCTTCATCGCCGCGCTGGTGAAACCCGACACCCGGGTCATGCTGGAGGGACACCCCCATCTGAACGCGGTGTTGACCTTTGTGGTGCGCCGGAAAGGGGAGGGGGTGCTCTCCTATGTGGGGCGGCTTTTCCAGTGGTGGCGGCATCTGCGTGGGCAGCGTTTTGATTGGGTTATCAGCACCACCAAGGGGGATCGGGGGCTTATCACGGCACTCCTCTCCGGGGCTTCCAGGCGTGTGGGGCTGGGGAGGCGGCGCAACGAAAAAAATTGGCGCAAGTGGATCCGTACCGAAACGCTCTATCCGGGGGATGGTCTGCGCCATACGGTGATCCGCAATCTCAATCTTCTGGGCTCCCGGAGAGATCCTTCACTGCATCGTGAATCAGAGCTGGATTCTGACAGCTCTGCTGGTACAGAGCTTTCTTCTGCCCCCGTCACTGAAACTGAAACTGGGGACAGCATAGCTTCCGGTTCAGGGCAGGCCACTGAAACAGAACCCACCTACCGTTCGGTCCACATGGCCTTTGATGAGGGGGATGCCAGAATGGTGGCCGGGACGCTGGAGGCCGGGGGTTGGGATGGCGTAAAACCCTTGATTCAGGTCCACCCCACCTCCCGCTGGTTTTTTAAATGCTGGGACGATATCGGTATGGCCCAGGCCATCGATTTTTTGGCCTCCCGTGGCTGCCATGTGGTGGTGACCGGCGCACCCAGCTCTAAGGAACGGGAAAAAAACAGCGCCATTTTAAGCCACTGCCAAGCTTCGGTTCAGGATCTTACCGGGGCGCTCTCCATCAAGGAATTGGCAGCGCTTACAGCTCGCTGTCAGCTTTTTTTTGGCGTCGATACCGCCCCCATGCACATGGCCGCTGCCTTGGATATCCCGGTGGTGGGGTTGCTGGGGCCTTCCAAGGTGTGGGCGTGGGGGCCCTGGCCCAATGGCTATGAAGGAGCTAGAACGCCCTACCCCAAGCCCAGAGGCAATCAGCGCGCCGGAAAACATACGGTGATCCAGAAAGATTGGGAGTGTGTCCCCTGTGGGTCGGATGGCTGTGAGGGGAGTAAAAAAAGCCAGTGCCTGGATGAACTCACCCCTGATGAGGTGATTTCGGAATTGAAGGAGGCCTTGGCGCGGACATTGGGGAATCCCCCATGAAAATTCTCGCTCTGGGAGAGCTGGAAAAGGGGGATTTGCGTTTTTTCAAGCCTCTCGACGGCCACGATATCACCTGGTTCAACACCATCAAAACCCGTCCCCACGCCTTTGCCTGGAAAGAGAGTCGACAGCTGATCGCAGCTCTGAAGGGGGAAGAATATGACCTCATCCTCTGTGGTCGCCACGCCCATATCAAGACCATGGGGCTGTTGCGCAAAGGGTTGAGTGAGACGGTGCGCAAGGTGAAATATCCAAAAAGCTTTGGTCCCTCACTCATCGTCCAATACGCCCGCTCCACCCCTTGTGCGGTATTGGATATGGGGGATCTGCCCCTGGTGGATCACCACACCTTTCCCCTTTTGCAAAATGGCGTGCGATATTTCAAGCGGGAGCTGCCGGTCAATCCCCTGAACGCCTTTCTCTATACATCACCCGCTTTTAAAAGCCGCCAGGGTATTGCTGAGGGGGCTGGCCCCCATCTCCATAAACTTCGCCCCATCTCCATTGGTGTGGATGACGCCCCCTGGGACGAGGATCTGACCACCCTCCCCAAAACCGCTGATCTGTTTTATGCCGGAAATATCCAGGGCCATCCCATCCGGGAGAGGGGTGTGGCCCGCCTGCGCGCTCTGGCCGATCAGGGGCTCCGGGTGGATATTCCAAAAGAGCGGCTGGACTTCGAAACCTTCCAAAAACGCCTGGCAGCAGCACACCTGGTCTGGTCTCCCGAGGGGATGGGGTGGGAGTGTTATCGCCACTATGAAGCCGCCCTGGCGGGGAGTGTCCCGGTGATGAATCGCCCTGGCATCCAGCGCCATCAACCCCTCCAGGAGGGGGTGCACGGATTGTTCTATGACCCCAGTGTTTTTGGGGAGTTGGAGCGGGTGGTTTTGCAGGGGTTGGCCGACAAGGAACGCCTGAAAAAGATCAGCCGCACCGCCCGGAATTTTGTGTTGCAGCATCACACCCATCAAGCCCTGGCCCGCCACATTCTTGCAGAAACCCAGGCAGCTCATCCGATCCAGAGTTAAGTTCAGGCCAGTCACTCTCCCAAAGTTGACCGGCTTATGGCGATGAAGAGCCGTAGTCAAGCCCATCCGAATGGCCTAAAATTGGGTTTTTCCATAGACGATTTTTTTTAAAGCCTCAATCAACCCAAACGGAACCCCATGGCGGCATTCAGTCAGGTTTGGTATTTCACTCCCCGTCACCGGCTGATTTATCGCTGGCGTAATAGCTTGATGAAACGTCTGGGGCGGTTTTCCGAGCGTCCCATCGATTCAGTGGTGATTCCCTGCTACGGGGAAAAGTATGTCGAGGAGGCCTCCCTCTCAGCCTTTTTTGCTCATCGCTCCATGCCGGGTTTAAAGGAAATCCGCATCGTCACCGATCAGCCCGCTTCGGCCTTCACCATCGACAGCCACAAGATCCATGTGGATACCCTCATCCTGCCACCTGCCCCGGTACCGGCCTTCCAGAATATCTGGCAAAGCCGCATCGTCAAGATCCAAGCTCCCCTGCAATGCCAGGGGCCGATGATCCTGATGGTGGATTCGGACCTGATGATATTGAAGGATTTTCAGGTGCCGGTCACTCCCAACACCATCATGGGCAGCTTTAGAACCGGGAAGATGGCGTTTAAATTAAAGGGGCTGCCCCACCGCTTTCCAGAGATGCGCCTGGTGCGACGGCCCCATTTGAAAACCCATTTGAACGGGGCTTTTTTGGCTGCTGATCGGGAGATTTGGCAACAGCTTTCCCCCCTGTGGCTGGATCTTTTTCAATCGATCTGGGGACGGGTGAAAAGCACCGAGCGGCCGCCGACGGACCAGCTGCCCCTGGCCATTGCTCTGGATCGCCTGGGGCTTAACTCCGGGGATTTGGGGTTTTGGGCCAACTGGCCGGTGGCCAAGGAGATCGGTGGGCAAACCGCGCCCATTCCCCGGGAGGTGATCGGGGCACACGCCGGATTTCCCTTGAGTGAATACCAAAAACTGCTGAAAAATAGGGATGCGCCACTCACTTTTCAGGATCAGCAGGTGACCCGCAAGGTTCGTTATCTCCCCGGTTAAGGGGGGCTGATCCTAAAGATGCCGCCATGTTTTATCTGATCATCCATTTTTTGCTACAACCCCTCTACTGGCTGCTGATACCCTTTCGCCGGAAACGGGGCGGGGTGCTCGTCATCCATACCGGCAAGATTGGCGATTATGTCAATGCCAGCGCCCTTTTTTCCCCCTTTGATCAGGTGGATGTGCTCATCGACCGCATGAACGCCCCGTTCCCCCCCCGGGATCAGCGCATCGGTCAGGCTTGGTTGGTACAGGATTGGAGCGGCTCGTTATGGGCCAAACTTCGCCTGGCTTTGACCCTCTACCTGAAAAACTATGCCGATATTTTGGTCACCACCCCCAACGCCCTGAATCTGTTTTTTGGCCTCTCCGGGGCGCCCGGACGCAAGGCGGCTATCCGCACCTACCGTTCTGGCCAGACCGCCCAACTTTTCATGCGGTTTTATGATCAACTGGTGGAGCACACCAAGGATGATCTCACCGTGGATAGCTACCTGGCCTTGGCCGGGAGCCGCCGTATCGGGGGGAGTTCTCCTACCAAAGTAGTGGATCAGGTGGATCCGGAGCGGTTGCGCCTGAAGGTTGGGATGGTGGAAGGGCTTAAGGCGGGGGTGGGGATTATTGCCGGTAATCCCTCCAAAAAAATGCCTGGGGATGAGTGGGCCTGGATGATTGCTGAATTGATCTCTTTGGGGGCGACGGTGTTTGTCTTTGGCACCGAAGCGGACGAACCGGCCTTTCATGAGGTGTTGGAACAGGGGGATTTTGATCGGGAGCGGGTGATTTCCCTGTTGGGGGAGGTGCCGCTGGAAGATTTGCCGGACAATCTCGCCGCCATGGATCTTTTCGTGAGTGCGGATTCAGGGCCTGCCTATCTGGCTGATTCGGTGGGGGTGCCGGTGCTGGTTTATGCCGGACCCTGCCATCTCAAGGAGCAGCGCCCCTTGGGGGAGCAGTGCCATTTTATCGAACCCCGCAAGCCGGTAGGGAAAAAATCCTTTATTTTCGATACGCTGCATAACGACAACGACCCCGACTGGTATCGCACCGACTCCAAACGCCGGGTGCCTGTTCAGGCTTGGTTACGCATGCGTCTTTCCGTGAAAGAGCCCTGATCCGGTGAAAAATATTCTCATGGTGACCCACTCCCTCAACTGGGGCGGCTCCCCCATCAGCTTGCGTTTGTTGGCGTCAGGGCTTCAGGGGCGGGGATATCAAATCCATGCCGCAAGCGAAAAGGATGGCCCCCTCAGAGACTCCTACGAAGCCCTGGGTCTGCCGGTATCGATTCAACCCCGACGGGGGATGATGGAACTGGGGCTTGTCCGGGATTATCTGAAATTGATCCGGGAGAAGAAGATTGATCTGGTCCATCTCAACACCTTCACCTCTTATTATAAATATCCCGGTATTGCCGCCCGGCTTTTGGGTGTTCCGGTGGTGTGGTGGGTGCGGGAGGATGTGGAGGCCAGGCGCTGCCTGAAGATGCGGAGCTGGCCTGGGCGACTCAAGGCCATGATGGTGCCGGTTTCGGCTGCCCTGGGAGAGGATTTGGCCCGTTTGGGCTATGTTTCCAAAGAGCGCATCCGGGTGATCCTGAACGGCATTCCACCGCTATCTTCAGAGGGTGAGCCGAATGAACCCCTCCCACCAGCCACGCTGGGTTCTACCCTTCCACCCCGCCCCTGGGTCGCCGTCATCGGCAGCCTGGAAGAGCGTAAAGGATTGCACGATCTGGTGGATGCCGTTGCCCGGCTGGGGCGTTCAGGTCTCCAACCTTCGATTCTGGTCGCCGGTTCCGATCCCTCCAGCAGTGGGAAATATCGGCAACGGATCCAAACACAGCTGGCAGATTTGGGGTTGTCGGATCGTTTTTATTTTTTGGGCAACGTCGCCGACCCCCGCTGGCTCTACCGTCAGGCGGATCTCTTCGTGCTGCCGACCCACTGGGAGGGGTGCGCCCGGGTGTTGCTGGAGGCGATGAAGGAGGGTTGCCCCATTCTCACCACTGATGCCGGGGGTAATCCGGAGCTGGTGAACGATGGCCAAACCGGTGTGGTCACCCCCACGGGAGATGTCCAGGGGATGACGGAAAAAATCCGGCAGATGCTGGAAAATCCCGACCAAAGCCAAGCCATGGCTCAAGCCGGGCAGAAACGCCTTCGGGATCATTTTACCCTGGAGCACCATCTGGATCGGGTGGATCGGTTTTATCGGGAACTGCCCAACTCCTAGCCAATGATAAATTATTTATCTATCCACTCGGGTTGATCCGTCCTATATTGTTTTCAGCGCAAGGGGAGGGGGGCTCCTGATTGATTGACTGCGACACCATTCGACCTGCCCCCCCGTTGGCCCGTCTGATCGAAGCCCCCCTTGATAACCATTGGTTGGTCCATCTTCCAATCTGTGAGTGGATGGTTCCACACCGCCATGAATGGGATGGCTTTCCCTGCATAGGGTCAGGTCCATGCTCAAAAACGCCCAGCACCGAGCCGTTTTGACCTCTTCCACAGGGGGTGACGGTACTCTTCCCAAGGGCTTTCCCAAGGGACTGGTTTTCCTCTGTTCCCTGTTGATCCTCCTCACCTTTCTGCTGCTTCCCGACTCTTCTGCTTTTGCCGCTGAAGAGAGCGATTATCCAGTTAAAATTACGGCCAAAATGCCATTCGTGGATCTGCCCGGATGTGATGGTGGTAAAAATTTTCGTCTGGAGCGGGAGCAGGATATCGACAATCAGGTCGATTTTGATTTTTCCTACACCTCCCGCAAGTGCCCTCCCTATTGCGTTCAGCCCATGACCCTGAGTCCCGGGGTGGAGACCATTGGTGAGTTGGAGATGATCCACTATCTGAAAAAGATGGCCCAGGAGGACGGTTCTCTTCTGGTGATCGACTCCCGTACCGATTTTTGGTTGGCCAAAGGGATGATTCCCTGTGCCATTTCCATCCCCTGGACCGACCTTCACTATCGCAAGGCCGACAAGGAAAAGTTGATGGATATCCTCGAATTTCAGTTCGGGGTGGTGAAGGAGGAGGATCTGCTCAACTTTGAAAATGCCAAGACCCTGGTTTTTTATTGCAACGGCTATTGGTGTGGCCAATCTCCCACCAACATCCGCTCTCTTTTAATGTTGGGCTACCCGGCCCACAAGCTCAAATGGTATCGGGGGGGCATGCAGGCTTGGTCATCTTTGGGGTTTGATACGATTCCCCATCCTGACATGCAAAAGGAAGAGTGATGTGCCTAAGAGTGCATCAGCCGGATGGACCAATTCTTCAGGATCCGGGAGGGGTGAACCATGTGGCGTGACAAAAGCCTGAAAATTCCTGCGGTCAGTTTTCTTCTGGTTGCTGTCATCGCTACCCTGGGGGTGGGTTATCTGATCAATTTTACCATCCTCAAGGATGTTCTCCAGGAGCGGATGCACGTTCGGGCGGGCCAGATCACCGAGGGGGTTCGTGCTGATCTTTCCAGCCGGGTCAGCAAGCTGGAACATTTTAAGGATTCCTGGTCGGAAAATACCGAATATTTGCTGGATCTGGAGGCGGACAATGGGGTGGAGGGGCTGGGGCTTAAGGAGATGGTGCGCCAGTGGCAGGATCTTTTTCCTCTGTGGAATCTGGAATTTTTGCTGATTTTGGATCATCAGGGCCAAACTCTGCAACACCTGCCTGTGAGTTTTGATGCCTCTGAGCCTCTGTCCGGGGAACTGTTGCAAAATGCTCGAAAGGCTCTCTCAAAAGGGCACCATTATTGGAGTAGTGCCAAGGTGGGTGGAGCGTGGAGCCTTTTGCTTTTTGCCCCTCTGAAAGTGGAAGGCCATCCTTCCCTGACGGTGGTGTTTGCCCAACAGATGGAGGCCCTTGCTGCTGAGGTGAGAGCTGCCAACCCCGCCCATCCCTTTCAGCTGGCGGCTGGGGATGGTTTGATCGGCGACAATTTACTTGATGTTCAGCCAGATAGTCGCCTGCAGCTGATGATTGACGGGGTGATTGAGAGCGATGTGGCTCATATGGAGTATGATGCTGATCGCCAGACCAATCTGTTCGTCACACCATTGCCTATTTTTGATCGTTCCTTTGCCTTGGTTGTTCCCGTTGAGGTGGAGCAGGCCCGGCAGATTCTAGCGGGTTCCCGGGAGCGTTTGGCTTATTCGGGGATTTTCATTGTGCTGCTGCTGGTGGGGGTGGGGTTTGCGCTGGATCGGCTTATTCTGGCACCTCTCAAACGACTGCGCAATCAGGCTGCTGCCATGGTCAAAGCCTGTTCTGGCAACGAACAGAAGCTTTATATCGATCCTGAGGAGAGTGGCAATGAGATTGCTCTTTTGGAAAAGGCTTTTGAAGAGGCTTCGGTCAAGCTTTATGCCCATGTTTCTCATTTGATTGATGCCAAACAGCTGTTGGAGGGGTTGGCCCTTCAGGATCCTGTCACTTTGCTGGGTAATCGTCGGATGTTTCATGAATTTTTGGCCCGAACTTTGGGCCAATGCCGCCGCAAGGAGCGGAAGGTGGCGGTGTTGTTGATTGAACCGACCTCTTTGACGGAGCGTGGTTCTTCATCTGATGAGGTGGAGCGGGATTTGATGTTGCGGGCCATGGCTGATCGTTTGCGCCATCATCTTCGGGGGGAGGATTTGGCTTTTCGTGTTGACCACAACATGTTTGTTTCCTTTGCGCCGGAGTGTGGGGATGAAGAGCAGGTGTTGGCTTTGACCAATCGTCTCTATCAGTTTTTGGTGGCTCCGTACACTTTGGAAGGGGGCAAGAAGGTGGTATTGGGGCTTCATATTGGTATCAGTTTGTTTCCGGAGTCGGGTGAAGAGGTGACGGATTTATTGGAGGCTTCGGGTCGTGCTTTGGATTTGGCCAAGAGGGAGGGTGGGGTGCCTTTCAGGATATATCAGCATCCTGAGGCGACGACTGAGCGGGGGGAGTAAGGGTTTAAACTATTAAAAAAAAAGAGGAGGGGGGTTGGGGAGGATTCTTCCTCCCCAAGGTTTTTCCTTTGATCTTGATTTTTCTTATCTTTTGATCTTGATTTTGTTTTACACCCCCCTGGGAGGGTGGGGGCTTGCCCCCACGGTTCTTCTTTTGTTTTTTCCTTTGATCTTGATTTTATTTCATCTCTTCCAGGAGGGGTTTTCTCCCACGGTTTTAATTTTTCCAGCATGATTTCCCCCCAACACCTTCTCTCTGAAGAAGCGGATTCCCAATCGTCTTCTGGGGCGATGGCCCGGGACTTGACTGAAGAGGCGCTTCGGGTATAAAAAGCGAACCAGTCGGATGCCATTGGCGCTGACGCCAGGCACCATTCAACATCATTGATTTGAATTAGCCCAGTGTTTTTTTATGGCTACTTCTGTGAAGTTGCTGATACCTGCAGCATATCAACAAGTTGCTTGTATATTTTTCGATCTGCGAAGCATTTTTGTGACTTTACAAATTTGGTGTTCATTTAAAAAAGTTTCAATTATTCCCACAATGCACCTGCCAAGTCTATTGCCTGGTTCACCAGATGTCCATTTTAGATTATAAAATTCTGCAAACAGTCATCTGAAATCCTGAACTTTCAAATATAATATTTGTCACAAAAGATGGGGGTTCTCCTATTCCTGGTATCAATACAGTATAATTGTCTGCATTGATATCATCTATTATTAAATATAAGATCCGAAGCACGCCAAATCACTGCATGTTAAACCGGGTATTTGTCGATATGGACCGTTTTGATAGCCTGTATTCTTGAATGGTTGAACGTTGAGAGATTTGAAGCTTGGATTTGATTGAGCAGAATGACCAAGTAGCGATCGGTTCGGAGTTTTGTTTGTGTTTGAGAGTGATAATCAACAGCAACACCGTTTTTCTGTCCTTTCCCGGGTGGCACACGGTTTTGTGGATCTCCTGTTTCCAACGATCTGTGCCGGGTGTCGGGAGAGGGTGGGGGAGGTGGATCGGCTCTGTGATGGTTGCTTGGACGCTCTGCCCCCTCAGCCGGAAAATATTTGCCTGCGTTGTGGGGAGGTGACGGCAGAGGTGCGGGATGGCTGCGGGCGGTGCCTGAATGATCCTTGGCGCTCGGATGCGGTCTACTGTCCATTTGCTTACGAAGGATTGATCAAGGATCTGATCATCGGTTTTAAATTTGGCGATCATTCCGAATGGGCCCCCCTCCTGGCCGGGCTTGCCTGGCAGCGGTTGAGCAAGGCCTTGCAGTGGGAGGAAGCGGACGCGGTGATGCCCATTCCCCTCCATTGGCCCCGGTTGATCCACCGTCGTTTCAATCAATCTGCCCTTCTGGCCCGGGAATTGGCGCGATATCTTGATCGACCACTGGTGACAAGTGGCTTGAAACGCATCAAAATGACCCTGCCCCAGACCCAACTGGATCTGGCGGGGCGGATTCGCAACGTCAAGGGGGCCTTCCGTGCTGATCGACGTCAGGTGGAAGGGCGCTCCCTGCTGCTGGTGGATGATGTCATGACCACCGGAGCGACCACTGCCGAGGCCGTGGCCGCATTAAAAAAAGCTGGTGCAAACCGGGTGGCCGTGGTCTGCCTCTCCCGGGCTGGCTTTAAGAAAGATACCCCCAACTAGAACCGGAGAAAGTAGATGCCTGATATCCTTATATATTCCACCACTGTCTGCCCTTTTTGTGTTCGTGCCAAGATGCTTCTCGATAAAAAAGGGGCTCAATATCGGGAGATCAATCTGGATAAAACCCCCGAGATGCGGGATGAAATGCTGCAAAAATCGGGTGGTCGCCGTACGGTACCGCAAATTTTTATTGGGGATCTCCATGTGGGCGGGTGTGATGACCTCTATGAATTGGAAATGGACGGCAAGCTGAACGAACTCCTGGAAATTACCTGAAGAAGAAAGAGAAGCTCATGACCGCCCCCTCTGGAGAAAAATCCTATCGATCCGCCACTGCGGCCATCATTCAGATGTGCTCCACCGATGATCGGGAACACAACCTGGCCGTGGCTGGAGAACTCCTGGAAGATGCCCAGGGGCAGGGGGCGGAGCTGATGGTGCTGCCGGAAAATTTTGCCTTTATGGGGCAGGATCTCGAGGCCAAGCGTCGCCACCTGGAAGATCCCGAGACGGGGGTCACCGTGCGTTTTTTGCAGGAGACCGCCAAAAGCCTCGGAGTGTGGATTGTGGGGGGCTCCATCACCCTGGCCATTCCCGACTCCCCCAAGGCAGCCAACGCTTCTCTCCTGGTGGGGCCGGATGGGGTCATTCAAGCTCGCTACGACAAAATGCACCTCTTCGATGTCAACCTGGGGGGAGGGGAGGCGCTACGGGAATCGGATTTTGTGCAGGCAGGTAAGACCCCGGTGGTGGCGGAAACCCCGTTTGGTCGCTTGGGTCTGGTCATCTGCTACGACCTGCGCTTTCCTGAGCTCTTTCGGGCTTTGAGTCAGCAGGGGGCCACAATTTTTGCACTCCCCGCAGCTTTTACCCTCACCACGGGTCAGGCCCATTGGGAGCTGCTCTTAAGAGCCCGGGCCGTGGAAAATTTCGCCTATCTTCTGGCTTCTGCCCAATGGGGGCGCCATGCTGACGGTCGCCGCACCTATGGTCACGCCATGGTGGTGGAGCCTTGGGGGACAGTCACTGCCCGGGCACCCGAGGGGGACGGTTTTATCCTGGCGGATCTGAACCCCAAGCGAGTGGAGCAGAGCCGCCGGAAAATTCCCTGTCTCCAACATCGGGTTCTTTAGCGTTTTCCGGAAAGCCCATCGGATCCCCTCTTTCCAATATCAGGTCCGCTGAATTTTTTTAAATCCAATCGAACCTGGTGTGATCAAGGGCTGATTTTTTTCCAGGGGAGGCTCTTTTTGCGGCTTTTTCCGGCAGCCCCTTTTACCCTCTTCTGGAGTGACTCTCCCTGCCCTCTCCATCAATCTGACACCCCCAGTGTCAACGCTCCCGGTATGAGCGTCAAAACCCCTACGCCGTCCATGTCTGCCTCGGTTTGGAAATCCCCATATTTCAATAGAAATCCTGCCATCCATCACACTCTTGCGCCCTGAGCCAATTTGGCGAAGATTTTGCGAAAACCCTCTCTAGAACCGATGGCTGGTGGAAGAAGTCCCAATAGGCGACTTGGTTCCAGGCCATCAGAGTCTCAATACTGTCCGGGCAGGGAGTGAATCTCCTCCCGCTGGCAGCCAATCATTGGAAACCGCTCCATGGCCAAAAAACGGCGCCTGCAGTTTACCGAACGCACCCTTATTCTGGAACAGACCGACTCGGAATGGCGTGGGGGGGGTGGTGGCCGCTCCAAGTTTAATCCTCTGAAACGGGCGGCTGGGGCTGCTGAACTCAGCCCGGAAATCCGACTCGCCATTCCCTCCCCGATGTTGGATTGGTCGGTGATGGGGGGGCTGGGAATTCTGGCAGTCGGGCTTACAGCGCTTCTGATTTTAGAGCTGTGGCCGGAATATTGAGCTTCAGTCCATCCCTGTTTTCTCAAGACAAGCCAGATCGTTTTTCCACCTCTTTATATGGCAAGGAACCACACCCCATGACCTCCCAGGAACTCCATCACGTTGGATCCCGACTCTTTGGGCCGGGATTGATTTCCAGGGTCTACATCAAGTCTTTGGCCCAGGAGCTGGGTCAGCCGGAAGCCCGGGTGCGCCAGTGGTGGTATGGCATTCAAAAAACCATTCCCCAGGAGGTGCCCAAAACCCTGGAACGCATTGAAATGTCCCTGGGTTGCTATGCGGGCTGAAGTTTGACGTCCTGGGCAGCTTTGCTTCGGAAGAGTGGTCGTATCTGGAGAGCCTGTTGCCATTTGACTCAGGAATCGTCTGGCATGGTGAAGCTGTCCAGTTTGTGAGCCATGGATGGAGATCCAGCAGCCCACCCCCTAGGAAACCGGGAACGCCCAGGCGTATGCTCTGGCTTGAGAGAAAGTCTGGGAGATAATCGTCTTGTTTTGGGAAGAGCGCCCCCTCCCTGGCGGGAGAGGGCTTGATCAGGGTTCTGGCAGGGAAGCATCAGGCTTTATTTGGTTTTTCCCTGGAGGATTTCAGCGATCAAAAAGGCGACATCCAGGCTTTGGGCAGCATTCAGGCGGGGGTCGCAAGTGGTCTCGTAGCGCTCAGGCAGCTGTTCTTCCCGTAAATCCTGGGATCCCCCCACACATTCAGTGACATCGTCACCGGTGAGTTCAAAGTGAACCCCACCAGGGATGGTGTTTTCCGACTGATGAATATCGAAAAACTGTTTGATTTCACTTAAGATGTTGTCAACAGAGCGGGTTTTGTGGCCGGTGGAGGTGGAGTAGGTGTTGCCGTGCATCGGATCGCAACTCCAGATCACCTCGGCACCGGTTGATTTGACTGCCTGCACCAGTTTGGGCAGATTTTCGCCGATTTTTTCGTGGCCAAAACGACCGATCAGGGTCAGGCGGCCCAGTTCGTTGTCCGGGTTGAGCTTTTCGCAGAGACCCTTGATATCGTCCGGCGTGACCTTGGGGCCGATTTTGCAGCCCAAGGGGTTGTGAACCCCCCGCAAAAATTCCACATGTGCCCCATCCAGCTGCCGGGTACGCTCGCCGATCCAGAGCATATGAGCGGAGCAGTCGTAAGGATCGCCGGTGAGGGAATCCTGTCGGGTGAGGGCTTCTTCATAGTCCAGAATCAACGCCTCGTGGGAGGTGAAATATTCCACCTCGTGGAGAATGGGGGTGTTGCCGGAATTGATGCCGATCGCTTCCATAAAGCGCATGGCCGCAGTCAGTTCATCGGCAAATTGCCCATAGCGTTTACCCTGGGGACTTTTGGCGACAAAATCCTGGTTCCAGGTATGAATCTGGGCCAGATCGGCAAAACCACCGCTGGTGAAGGCTCGGAGGAGGTTTAGAGTGCTTGCCGATTGAAAATAGGCCCTCTCCAGACGGGTGGGGTCAGGGAGGCGGGCCTCTTCGGAAAAGTAGGGATCATTGACGGATTCCCCCCGAAAGCTGGGCAGGGAGACACCGTCTTTGGTTTCCATGGGGCTGGAGCGGGGCTTGGCAAACTGCCCGGCAATGCGTCCCACCTTGACCACCGGTTTGGCGATACCGTTGGTCAAAATCACCGCCATCTGCAACAAAACCCGTAGCTTGTCGCGGATTGAGTTGGCGGTAAAGTTGTTGAAGGATTCGGCGCAGTCTCCCCCTTGCAGGAGAAACGCTTCCCCCTTTGCCACCTTGGCCAGATGTTTTTTCAGGGAGCGAACTTCCCCGGCAAAAACCAGAGGTGGGTAGGCGGAGAGGCGTCCAAAGGCCTCTCTGAGATTTTTTTCGTCAGGCCACTCCGGTTGTTGCAGAGCGGGATATTTTCGCCATGAGTCTCGTTGCCATGGTTCCTGGGACACGATCGGATTCCTCGAACGGCTTGAAGGGTCTTAAGGTTGGTCCATTTTGGACCAGGATTGCACTGAAGACCCATGTGTTGACACTAAAAATTCACCAATCCCTTCAGTATATCCAATTCCCATGTGGATCTCCATGTTCCTTGAACATAGCCTGTGGGGCTGATCCATCCGGTGCTCCGGATGGGCATTGGCAATCAGCGCTCTGTTTTTTGGGACGGATACCGTTATAGCCAAAAAAAACATCGGCAGGTCGATTTCCCGGAAAATTCCGACATGGAAAGGGTTTGTTTAAAATATTATTCTTATTAAACAATATTTTAAACCTTTCTTGCCTGGCTTGGTATGGAGTCTGGCGGGGTGCCGGAATCCACCTTGGAGACCCAGGTCCAGGGAGGTTCGCCCTTGTCCATCTGCTCCAGGAGGCTGTTGAGATCCCGGTTCAGGCGTTTGGTTTTCTTTTCGTTCAGCTTCAGGCCATAGAGATCCCGCAGATAAAAAACATCCACGGCCCGTTCACCATAAGTGGCGATTTTGGCAGCGCGAACCTGTACCTGGTGGCGTTGCAACAGGTGGGTGATGGCAAAAAGCAGCCCCAACCGATCCTTGGCCGTCACTTCCAATATGGTATGCAGATCAAAACTGTCATCCACTTTTACCGAGGTGGCGACTTCGAAGGGATCCTGCAGGTGGGTGCGGGGGTCAACCTGAGAGAGCAGCTCTTCGGGTAGCACCTGGCCTTTGAGAACCTGGGTGAGGGCTTCATGGATTCTCTCCAGCTTTTGCTCACTCTCGATAGCTCCCCCCTGCCAATCTTCCAGCACAAAGATGTCCAGAGCCATACCATCCTTGGAGGTGTGGATGTTGGCAGAAAGAATGTTGGCGCTCCGGGCGGCGAGAGCGCCGGATATTTTGACGATCAACCCGGGGTGATCCTGGGTATGGATCAAAAGATTGGTGGTGCCGGAGTCGGGAGAGGCATGAAAAACGATGCCCAGGGGCTCTGACTGGAGGGGGGCCAGATCAGAAAAATGGCGGGCCAGGACTTCGGCTGTGTAGCTGGCGAAATATTCGGGATAAAAACGATCCAGATGTTCGTTGATCAATGCCTCGGGCCATTGATCGGCCAAAAGCCGGGCCACGGCCCGTTTGGTGCCTTCGGCCCGACGGCTCAACTCCTGGGGCTTGGAGAGTCCCCCTTCGGTCATGGTTTCCAGGGTCAGGTTGTAGAGTTTTCTGAGCAGGGTTGCCTTCCATTGGTTCCAGGTATTGGGGCCCACCGCCCGGATGTCGGCCACGGTCAGCAGCAGGAGCAGGTCCAGGTGGCATTTGTCTGGAATTTGTTGGGAAAATTGCGCCACGGTTTGGGGGTCACTGATATCCCGGCGAAAGGCGGTGCGGGAAAAAATCAGGTGATTTTTGACCAGCCAACTGACCAGTTGTACCTCCTGGTCGGGCAGGCCCATACGTCGGCAGACCCGGGTGGCCATTTCCGCCCCCAAGATTGAATGATCCCCCTGCCGCCCTTTGGCAATGTCGTGGAAAAGGACACTGAGATATAGAACAACCGGATTTTTGATCTGACTGATCAGTCGGGTGGAAAGAGGCAGCTCCCGGGTAAATCGCCCCCCTTTGATGTGCCGCAGGGCTTCTACCGCCAAGATGGTGTGTTCGTCAACGGTATAGACATGATAGAGATCGTGCTGGGTTTGCCCTACCACCCGACCGAATTCCGGCATGAAACGCCCCAGCAACCCACAGGTGTTCATACGGCGCAACACCCACGCCACCGCCTTGATGCCATTCAACATTTTCATGAAAAGGGCGTTGACATCGGGATTTTGTCGGAATTTTTGGTCAATTAGGCCCAGGTTTTGCGTGATTAGCCGAAAGGTATCTGGATGGATACCCTTGGTGCGGCGTTGGGCCACTTCAAAAATGGCCAGCAGGTGGACGGGGTTTTGTTTGAAGACATTTTCCCCCTGAACCGTGATTTTGTCACCCACGATCCAGAATGGCCCTTCCAGATGGTGGTTGGCTTCACCGGTCACCTTTTGATGCTCCTCCTGATACTTTTGGAGGAAAATGTGTGAAAGATTGCCTACCTGTCTGGCCACCTGGTAGTAGCGGCGCATGAATTGTTCCACACCCAGTACCCCGGGGCGGTTTCGGTAGCCAAATTCCTCAGCGATTTCCAGCTGGTGGTGAAAGGTTAAACGATCATCCCGGCGTTTGGCCCGATAGTGGAGGGCGTTGCGCACCCTCTGGAGAAAGGCTCGGGAGCGGGTAAAGGTTTGATACTCCTCGGAGGTGATGATGCCCCGGGGGACCAGTTCCCGGATTCGATCCACCTGATAGCGGTATTTGGAAATCCAGAAAAAAGTGTGAATATCCCTGAGCCCACCAGGGTTTTCCTTGAGGTTGGGCTCCAGATAAAACATCGAATTGCCAAATCGTTCATGGCGCTTTCGTTGTTCGAGCAGTTTGCCCCGGAGAAAGGCTCCGGGATTTTTGAGTAGCACCTGCTCAAACAGGGTGGCGCGGTAGACCTGAAAAAGTTTTTTATTGCCAGCGATAAAACGGGACTCAAGCAGAGAGGTGCGGATTTCAAGCTCTTTTTCAGCCAACACCACGCAGTCGTTGATGGAGCGTACGGCTTGGCCCACCTCCAGTCCCAGATCCCAGAGAAAATAGAGCATCTTCGAGACACAGGCGTTCATCTCGGGGGAGGGGGTGTCGGGCATGAGAAAGAGCAGGTCGATATCGGAATAGGGGGCCAGCTCCTTGCGCCCGTAACCACCGGTTGCCACCAGGCTGAACGCCTCCCGAAGTGTTTTTTCTCCAGGGGAGTGGGGGGCGGAAATTAATTGATAGAGCACCTGTAGAAGGGTATCCGACAAATGAGTATGGCCTCGGACAATGCGGTGTCCTGAGGCACCTTTGAGGTGAAATTGCCGCAGTTTTTCCCAGCCCTCCTGAAGGGTCTGTTTAAAAAGAGCCAGAAGATCAGCCCGGCTCTCTCCCTGGGAGGGAAAGGGTTCTGTCGGTGGAATCAGCTGGCTGGACTTTTGGATGAGCTGTTTGAGATCAGCGATTTCCTGATTGGTAAATTTCACGTAAGCGGCATCCTTGTCAGGCTTTTGGTCGGAATAACGGAGCGCTCCCAACCGTGGGGATCGTGGCATCGGTGGGCTTGACCTTACCGGGAGCCAAGTTTCAGCGACCGACAGGCCACAGCGGTCAATCATACCTGAATCCACGGATCAGCTGAACTGCTTCTTTGGATGGCGAGATTCCGTTAAACCCGGGGAGGATAAAAGATGGAATACAAGAGGGGATGCAAGAAGGGATGCAAGGGGAGATGCAAGGGGGGATGCAAGAGGGGCTTCATAAGTGGGATGATTAGAGGTCAACCTTAAGCCGAACCCGTTCCAATTGGGGGGGCTGTGGTCGGGAAATCTCCTCCCAGAGGTAGGAATCAGCTGAATTTTGGTGGATCTGCCCAACATTATATGATGGGAGCGCTATCTGCTAAAACGTGTTTTCATCCGGGATCGAAACGGTCTGGATGATCCCGTTGAATCCTTTCAATATCCCTGGAAAAGGGTGTTGGTCGATGGGAAAAAAACAAACAAAATCAGGTGGAATATCTGGATAAAAGAGGTGAACAGGTCAGTTTGTAGGGCAAGGGGTGAGTTGAAAAACAGGCGATGAATGGGATGGCAGATACGGATTTTATTTGCGTTGGCGGATGAGATTCATACAATGCCCCGTCCGATACCCAGGTCCGTTTCCTTGAAGGGCTGGTATCAACAGATGTAGACTCACC
>JADFZT010000051.1:19696-35673 GCA_015232395.1 Magnetococcales bacterium
ATTGCCAAAGACAGACCGAATCCTGTTCCTTGGTACACCAAATAAGGTATCCGTCATGATCGGTCATTCAGGGCGGGGCAGTTTTTTGCCAGGTCGCAAGGCTACGGATATCTTTATTGACGAGGGAACGATTGGCTATGTTCGGCTTTGGTTGGCTTGGCAAATTGATGGGCAAGTTCTCAACGGACATGGCCATCGATCTGGGAACCGCCAACACCCTGGTCTATGTACGGGGCAAGGGGGTGGTTCTTTCGGAACCTTCCGTGGTGGCGATTCACGAAGGCTCCCGGGGTTCGCGTCGGGTATTGGCGGTGGGTAATGAAGCCAAACGCATGCTGGGGCGCACTCCAGGTCACATCGTGGCCATCCGGCCCATGCGTGACGGGGTGATCGCTGATTTTACCGTCACCGAAGCGATGCTGAAGGATTTTATCCGCAAGGTTCACAGTCAGCGGCGGATCTCCTTCCTGGCACCTGCCCCCCGGATCGTGGTGTGCGTGCCCCATGGTGCGACCCAGGTGGAACGGCGGGCGATCCGCGAATCAGCCGACAGCGCCGGTGCCCGGGAAGTGCAGTTGATCGAAGAGCCCATGGCAGCGGCCATCGGTGCAGGTCTGCCGGTGACCGAACCCACCGGGTGCATGGTGATTGATATCGGTGGGGGAACCACCGAAGTCGCCATTATTTCCCTGGGAGGAATTGTCTATTCCCGCTCCATTCGGGTTGGAGGGGATAAGATGGATGAGGCGATCATTGCCCATGTGCGGCGCAAATATTCATTGCTGATCGGTGAGTCCACGGCAGAAAATATCAAAATTCAGATCGGTTCAGCCTACCCCATGGAAGAGCGCATCGACGTGGAGGTGAAGGGACGGGATCTGGTTAAAGGAGTGCCCAAACATCAAATCATCACCGACCCTGAGATTCTCGATGCCCTCTCCGAACCCATCAATTCCATCGTCGAAGGGGTGCGGGTGGCTCTGGAAAGAACGCCCCCAGAGCTGGCAGGTGACATCGTCGATCGGGGGATTGTTTTGACCGGCGGCGGCGCACTGCTGCGAGGTCTCGATCAGCTCCTCTCCGAGGAGACCAGTTTACCGGTCATCGTCGCTCCGGAGGCTCTCTCCTGTGTGGTGATGGGTTCCGGCAAGGCCCTGGAGGAGTTGGATTCCTGGTCCGACATCCTCATGGACCGGTAACCGCCAACGGCGTCCGATATCGTGCACGCCCTGCTCACTCTCCTGAAAGAAAAACGCCACGGCCTGGTGGCCTTTACGGTCGTGGTGGCCGCTTTTTTTCTGCTTTTTTCCGTTCGTACCGGCTCCCGTGAAATTGCCCCCCTCCACTCTACGGTATTGGAGGTGATGGCCCCCTTGCAGCGTCTTTTTTCCTCCCCTATCCAGGCTCTCCATGACGCCCAGGAGCATGTGGGTGATCTGATGCAACTGGATCATGACAATCGGGCCTACCAGAAGGAATTGGCCAAGCTCAGGCCTTTGGGGATACGCAATCGGGAGCTGGAGCGGGAAAATAGTCGCCTGCGCAAATTGCTCGGCATGCCCGAAGATCCCCGGTATCGTCATATGACCGCCCGGGTGGTGGGGGACTCCTCTTCGGCTTTTGCCCGCTCCTATCTTTTGGCAGCCGGTACCCACCACGGTGTGACTCAGGATACCCCGGTGACGGTCGCTGAAGGGGTGGTGGGGCGAGCGGTGCGGGTGGGAGTCAACAGCTCCCTGGTGCTCTCTCTCCTGGATCTCAACTCCCGGGTGCCGGTACTGGTGGAACGATCCCGAACCCGTGGGATTGCCGCTGGACGCAACGACGGCTCTTTGGGGCTTGAATTTGTCCCCAAGCAGGCTGATATCCGCTCGGGCGATCTCCTGATTACCTCCGGTTTGGGGGGGATTTTTCCCAAGGGATTGCGTGTCGGTCGTGTGGTGGGAATCACGGCAGATGGTCAGGGCCTTTTTCAGCGGATCATCCTCCAGCCTGCTGTGGATTTTGACCGTATCGAAGAGGTGCGGCTGCTTCTGCCTCTGGAGAGCCCGCTATCCCCCGCCGTTATCACCGGTTCTGGATTTTCCCTGACAGCCGACACCCACTCTGCCGATCTCCAACCCGCCAGGGACAAGGCACTGCATCCAGTAGCCACACCGTGATTTCCGCCCTGATCATCCCTTGGTTTCCCACCATCACGCTGATTTTTGCCGTGGCTCTACAAGAGGCCGCACTGCCTTTTTATGCCTGGTCCATTCTGCGTCCCGATCTGGTTTTGATCTGCCTGGTTTACTGGCGGCTTTACCAACCGGATCGGGTAGGGGTGGGGGCGGCTTTTTTGGCAGGGCTGGCGGTGGATGCGGTTTCGGGTACTCCCTTGGGCTTGAATGCCCTCTCCAAAAGCTTGCTGGTATTGCTGGTGGACCATCTGGCCCGGCGGCTCAGGGGGATCGATTTTTTGATCCTGTTGCCGGTATTCCTGCTCCTGGTTGTGTTGGATCAGGCGGTTCAGTGGGGGTTGATGATGCTCATGCAGGGGCCCCAGGTGCGCTGGTCCCTGTTTTTTGGGCGTCCGCTTGCCTCGGTGTTGTTGGCCCCGGTGACGGTGACCATCCTGGTATGGCTCCAGCAGATTTGGGTCGGGGGGGGGGCTGATGCTGTTGACAAGGAAAACACCCCCCTTATCGAGGCCTGACGTGCTCTCCTGCGATTCCCTGAATAGACGTCACTCATCCAGATCTGACCTCCTCTGCTGTCATCTGCTGTCGGGCCGGAGAGCCTGACGTGCTTCCCAACGAAAACGAACAGTTTTTTGTGGATGCCCGTCGCCGTCTGGTCATCATCGGCGCAGGCAACGCGCTGCTCTTTTCGGTGATCGGGGGGCGGCTTTTTCACCTGCAGGTGATGAAGGGGGGGGATTATCGGGATCTGGCGGAAAACAACCGTATCAGCCTGCAACCGGTCCCGGCCTTGCGGGGGCGGATTCTGGGACGTCATGGCCAAATATTGGTGGAAAACAGTCCTGACTACCGTTTGATGGTCACCCCGGAGTTGAGCGGTGGTCTGGAACGGCTCCTACAGCGGCTCAAGCCCTTTTTGGATATGAGTAGTGAGGAGATCCACAAGGTGTTGGATCAGGCGCGGCGCCAATCCTCTTTTTTGCCTCTGAATGTCAAATCCCACCTGACCTGGGCGGAGTTGAGCCGAATTGAGGCGCGGATTCACACCTTTCCCGGGACCACGCTACAGATTCAATCCTTGCGCCACTATCCCTTCGGTCCCTTGGCAGCCCATGTATTGGGTTACATGGGGAGTGTCAACGACAAGGATCGCAAAAAATTTCCTCATATTCCTTTTCGTTCCGGGGATCTGGTGGGCAAGACCGGCATGGAGCGCCGACACGAATCCAACCTGCGGGGGGTGGAGGGGATCCGGGAGGTGGAGGTGAATGCCCTGGGGCGTCAGGTGCGGGAACTGAACCAAACTCCCCCAACCCCCGGGGAAGATTTGCACCTGACCCTGGATACCGATCTGCAAAGGGATGCCGAAGAGGCTATCGGGGACAATGCCGGGGCAGTGGTGGCGATGAATCCCAATACCGGCGAAATACTCGCCATGACCAGTCAGCCAGCCTACGATCCCAACCAGTTTATCCGGGGGTTTAGCGGCAAACAGTGGCGCAAGCTGGTCAACGACCGCCGTCGTCCTCTCTCCAACAAGGCCATCGGCGGGCAATATCCCCCGGGTTCCACCTTCAAGATAGTGGTGGCTCTGGCGGCTCTGGCGGATGAGAAGGTGGATTCCGGGGAGCGTTTTTATTGCGGTGGCCACATCACCCGTCAGGATCATCGTTTTTATTGTTGGAAACGTCGAGGACATGGTCGGATGGATCTTAAACAGGCCCTGGCCCAATCTTGCGACGTCTATTTTTATCGCCTGGCGGAAAAAGTCGGTATCAACGCCATCGAACGCTTTGCCCGTCGCCTGGGTTTGGGGGATTCCACCGGTCTTGATCTGGCTGGGGAGCGCTCCGGACTGGTGCCTTCCCGTTCCTGGAAGCGGGCGCGTTATGGCAAACCATGGTATCCGGGGGAAACACTCATTTCGGCCATCGGTCAGGGCTATATGTTGGCCACCCCCCTGCAACTGGCCAATATGATCGCTACCATTGCCAATGGCGGTACTCTGTTTCGACCCAGCCTGATTCGTCACAAGCCCAATCAACTCCCCGAGGTGCTGGGCTTTGCCAATCTGAATCAGGCGCACCTGGCCCTGGTCAAGGATGGTCTGGAAGAGGTGCTGAACGGTCCCATGGGTACGGCTCTGAAGGCCCGTCCCGAGCATGTCCGGGCTGCTGGCAAGACCGGTACATCCCAGGTGGTTCGTCACCGGCGCAAGGAGAGCGGCAAGGTGATCAAGAGTGACAACCCCCTGCACCGGGATCATGCCCTTTTTGTGGCCTATGCCCCGGTGGATCAGCCTGAAATTGCCATCTCCATTGTGGTGGAGCACGGCGGTTCCGGAGCCTCTACGGCAGCCCCGGTGGCCAAATCGATTCTTGACCGTTACTTTGCCAGAAAAGCGGCTGCCCAAGGGCTGGGGGAGGGGGAAGGGGGAGGAGATGGACAAGGGGGGGCGTGAAGGAAGAGGCCCGATGGGGAAGGGTTGGATCATGAGGGGGCAAGGTAGGATAAGGGATCGATGCGAGGAAAGTGAGTGGCAGGTGGGGAATCATCAGGCCATAGAGAGGGTGCGGGCCAGTGGGGTTTAGTTGGAATAAATTTTTTGGCTTTGATGGGGATGGCTCCCTGGTGCTGGGGGAGCGACTGCAGCGCTTTCCCTGGGTGCTGTTGATATTTCTCACCATTACGGTGTGTGTGGGGTTGGCCACCCTCTATTCGGCAGTGGGGGGGTGGGACAATGTGCACCTGCTGTTGCGCCAGGGGGCTCGTTTTATGGTAGGGCTCGCCTTGATGGCGGTGATTGTTCTCTTTGGCGCTGAAAATCTCTATCGACGCTACGCCTATATCCTCTACATCGTGGTGCTGCTGATGCTGATCGGGGTAGCGGTAACCGGCAGTATGGGCATGGGGGCCAGGCGTTGGCTGGATCTCTCTTTCATCCGCCTGCAACCGTCGGAATTTATGAAGCTGGCTGTGGTATTGGCCCTCTCCCGTTATTTTCACGACCGCTCCGTCTCGGCCAATCTCACCATCAGGGATATCTGGGTGCCACTGCTGATTTTGGCAGCCCCCTTCGTCCTGATCATCAAGCAGCCCGACCTGGGGACGGCGGTGCTGGTGGCAGCGGTGGGTGTGGCGGTGATTATTGTGGCTGGTCTACCCTGGAAATGGCTACTGGCGACCCTGGTTGCCCTGGGGGCTTCGCTGCCCATGATCTGGAACGTCTTGCACGATTATCAAAAACAACGGATCATGACCCTGTTTTTTCCGGAAAGAGACCCCTTGGGGGCGGGATATCACATTATCCAGTCCAAAATTGCCGTCGGATCGGGGGGGCTTACGGGCAAGGGGTTTTTGGGCGGAAGTCAGAGTCAACTCAATTTTTTGCCGGAGCGACACACCGATTTTATCTTTTCGGTGCTGGCTGAGGAGTGGGGTTTTTTGGGCAGTGTGGCGCTGCTTTTTCTCTATGCCCTGATTATCCTGCGGGGGCTTTATATCGCTTCCAGCGCTCACAATCGTTTTGGTTTGCTGCTGGCAGCAGGGGTGACGGCCCTTTTTGGATTTCAGGTGGTGATCAATCTGGGCATGGTGATCGGGCTTCTGCCGGTGGTGGGCATTCCTCTGCCCCTGGTCAGTTATGGTGGCAGTTCCATGGTGACGGTGATGCTCTCCATGGGACTATTGGCCCATGTATCCATTCACTCCAAGCATCACGGCAGGCGCGTGGAACCAGGCGAGGCCTGAAGAGAATGGTGCCGCGTGGCTTCTTTGGGCATGAAATAGATTCAGTTCGCACCTTCTTGAGTGGAGAGATCCCTGCTGTCCGGTGGATCGTTCGGATCGGGCGCTGTTTGTTGGCTACATCCGTCATGGAAAGGGAACAATGGCGATGAAAATATCAGAACTGGGTGATTTGTTGGGGTTGGATCATCAGGGTGAGGAGGTGGAAATCAGAGGGGTTGCTCCCATGGAGAGCGCCACGTCTGATGACCTTTCTTTCATCTCCGAGGCCAAATGGTTGAGCCGCGACAACCAAGCCGGTGCGCTGTTGATTTTGGCGGATTTGGCTGATTCCCACAGCGCCCAGTTGCAGCAGCTGGGGAAGCCTGTGTTGTTGAGCCAGGCGCCAGCGTTGGATGCCGGGCGGGCCGGATTGCTGTTGGGCGCATCTGAGCTAACTGTTTCCGGTATCCACCCTGGGGCCTTTGTGGATGAGACAGCCAAATTGGGGCCCAACGTCTCAGTGGGGCCTGGAGCGGTTTTGGGCGCCGAGGTGCAAGTGGGGGCAGACACGGTGATCCATGCCGGAGCCGTGATTCATGCCCGTTGTATCATCGGTGAACGCTGTATCATCCACTCCAATGGGGTGGTGGGGGCGGATGGCTTTGGTTATGAGTTTGTCGATGGCAGGCATCAGCGCATTCCCCACCTGGGTATCGTGCGAATCGGAAACGACGTGGAGGTGGGGGCCTGCACCACCATTGATCGGGCACGATTTGGAGAGACCCGTATCGGTCATGGTGTCAAGATCGACAATCAGGTCCAGATTGCTCACAATGTCGAAGTGGGGGATCATTCGGTGATTGTTTCCCAGGCGGGTGTTTCCGGCTCGTGCCGGATCGGACCAGGGGTGATTTTGGCGGGGCAGGCGGGGGTCGTTCCCCATGTGACCATCGGTGCCGGAGCCCGTATCGGCGCGGCTACGGGTGTGGCCAAGGATGTCCCGGCAGGCGAGACCTGGTCGGGCTGGTGGGGACGGGACCATCGGAGCAACATGACGGCTATTCTGGCTCTGCACAAGCTGCCAGCCTTCATGAAAACAGTGAAGGCATTCATGAAACAACACGGAGGTTGAAGATTCACCATGACCATGGAGTCCCACGTCAAAGAGCGTTATTCCCAGGGTGCCAAAGAGTTTGAGGCGGCCCTGTGCTGTCCGGTGGATTATGATCAGGATCTATTGAAAATTCTTCCCCGGGAAATCATCGACCGGGATTATGGCTGTGGGGATCCTTCACGATATGTCCGGGGGGGAGAGACCGTTCTTGATCTCGGCTCCGGCGGGGGCAAAATCTGCTATATGGCCGCCCAGTTGGTGGGAAAGGGAGGGCAGATTATCGGGGTCGATATGAACGACGACATGTTGGCTCTGGCCAGAAACCACCAGGGGGAGATGGCCCAGGTGTTGGGCGAGGATCGGGTGCGCTTTCATAAAGGCCGCATTCAGGATCTGGCTCTGGATCTCGACCGCATGGCGGCATATTTGAAAGAGCATCCGGTGACCGATCTGGCCTCTGCTGACGCCTTTCAAGCCTGGCAGGATCAAACCCGCCAGAATAATCCCATGATCCCGGATAACAGCGTCGATCTGGTGGTTTCCAACTGTGTGCTCAATCTGGTGGATGATCGTCAAAAGCGGCAGCTGGTTGAGGAAATCTATCGGGTGGTGAAGCCCGGGGGGCGGGTGGCCATATCGGATATCGTCTCTGACGTGCCGGTTCCGGAAACATTAAAACAGGATCCCACTCTCTGGAGCGGCTGTATTTCCGGCTCCTTTGACGAAGCTGGATTTGTGGCGGCCTTTCAAGAGGTCGGTTTTGTGGGGGTGACCTACGACAAGTGGGATGCAGCTCCCTGGCAGGTGGTAGAGGGAATCGAATTTCGTTCGGCCACCCTGACTGCGGTCAAAAGTCCCATTCACCGCCAGACCGAACGGGGGCACGGGGTGATTTACCGAGGCCCCCTGGCGGTGGTGGAAGATGAGCTGGGCAATCGTTATCCTGCCGGGGTGCGGATTGCGGTTTCTGAAGAGGTCTTCAACCGCTTGGGGGAAGGGGTATTTGCCGATCAGTTTGTTCGTCTCTCTCCGGCCAAACCCCTTTTACCAACACCCTTTACAGCCCCTCCAGGTACTCGGCGTGATCCCGTTATCACCCGAGGAGGTTCAGTGGGCTCCGATGGTGCCGGGATCGCTGGTCTAAAGGGAGACAATGCCTGTACCCCTGGGGGTGGGTGCTGCTGATCTCCCTCAATCTTCTGGGCAAAGCGCCACTGCCAGGTTATGCCAAAACACGCTTGATCCCCCGCTTGGGGCCTGAAGGTGCCGCAGAGGCGCAGATTGCACTTCTCACCCATGTAGCAGGGGTGGCCCGTTCCTGGTGCCAAGCCAAGCCGGAACGTCGCTTCAATCTTTGGTGTGCCCCGGATTGCCACCACACCCTGTTTCAGCAGGTCGCCCCGGAGGGACATCTTTTTCCCCAGCCCCCGGGTCATCTTGGAGAGCGCCTGCAAGTGATTGCCGATTACGGGCTCAAAGAGGCTCGGGGGGTGCTTTTGCTGGGGGGGGATGGGGTTTCGATGACTGGAGCGGTGTTGGATCAGGCCGAGGCGATTTTGAAAAATAACCAGGCGCTGTTGGCTCCGTCAGAGGATGGGGGATATGTGCTTCTGGGTCTCACCCAAACCTCACCGGATCTTTTCAGCCATATTCCCTGGGGCAGTGATCGGGTCGCCCAGGCCACCCGCAGCAAGTTTCAGGCTCTCGGTTGGCCTTGGGTGGAAATCCCCGGGCAGTGGGATGTGGATACCCCGGGGGATTGGGAACGTTTTTCGGGTTAGGGGACTTTATTTGTTAACAGATTGATCATCCAATATTTTTTGTGTAATTCAGTTTTTTTCCCTCTTTTTTCAGGCAGTCAGTGTCGTGATCAGGTCGGTTCTGGTCTTGCCGGTCGGCACACTCCCACCAGCAGATACCCTCCAGCCAATTCAGTAGCCCCCCTTCCCAGCGCCACCGGTTAAAATTTTTCCGCGGCCACTCTGTCCTCATCCATATGTTTTTGACGGATATACTGAGCCAACATGTGCAAAATCGCCTGATGGCTGTCCTCGATAACACCGTAATTATCCGCTTTGATGTGGAGGGGGTATTGGGCCATTTCCCTCAGACGGCCGCCGTTAAAACCGGTGAGTGCCAGGGTGTGGAGCTGGTTTTCCCTGGCCCACTGGGCGGCTCTCACAACATTTTCTGAGTTCCCCGAAGCGCTGATGGTGATCAGAAGATCGCCGGGGGAGGCCAGGCTGGCGAGTTGATGGGCAAAAATGTCGGCATAGTCCATATCGTTGGCGATGGCGGTAATGGATTCGATATGGGCGCTCAGGGCGGAGACCCTGGGTTTCAAGGGGGTATGGGTCCGGACCCCTTTGCCAAAATCGCAGAGACAGTGGTTGGCAATGGCCGCAGAGCCGCCGTTACCACAGGTGAAAATCCATTTTCGTTGCCGGATCACCCCTTCCAGAAGATCAGCAGCGGCTTGCAGGGCCTGATCGTCCAGGGAAGCCAGGGCTTGATGGATCTCCTGGATATAGGCGTGATGAAATCGGCTGATGGAGGCAAATTTGGTCTGTGGAAAAGTCATTTTTACCAGTGTAGAAAGAGGTTTATTCTACCAATATTTATAGCAATTGCTGAACTGTGTAAGCTAGTTTAGATTGTGTTTACCAAGAAGCACCAGCGTATTTTTTTTCTGCTTCTCCCGGGTTTACAAATGGTGACATAGGCCTGGGGGTGACGTTAATATGTTACAAATTGTTGAATTTGGAACCGGTGCTCCTGAGTGGAATGGCAAACGTTCCTGGGGGGGCGAGGGTTCCAAGTACGGGTACCCATTTTCAATCGTTTAAGTGAAAAAGGAGTTTTTCATGGCGTCTTCGCCTGACCGAATCAAGGTAAGCATCGACAGTGATCTGGAGGATATCACCCCGGGCTACCTGGCAAATCGGCAAAAAGATTTGCTGAATCTACCTGAAGCTTTGAAAAACAAGGATTTTTCTGCCTTGCAAGTCATCGGTCACCGGATGAAAGGCTCTGGTGCCGGTTATGGATTTGATGCCATCACCGATATTGGTCGTCTTATCGAAATGGCTGCAAGAGACCAAAATGAGGCGGATATCCAGAAGGGGATCGATGACCTCAGGGACTATCTGGATCGGGTTGAAGTGACTTACGTTTGATTTCAGTGGTGGTCATTTTCCTCGGGGATTTTTGCGGGGTGCGGACCACTTCTTGCGGTTGGGGATGATTCGGTGCATATTCACGACAGTGTCGCCTCAATGCAGTCTGGCCATTTATTATGAAATGCTGAAAACATGTCCTCCTCCTCTGACCACATTCTGATTGTGGATGACGATCCGGAAATCTGCCGGCTTGTCGGAAACTATCTGGAAAAAAACGGGTTTCGGGTCAGTTCCTCCGGGGATGGTCTGGGCCTGAAAAAAATTTTGGACAAGAGCCATGTGGATCTTATCGTCCTGGATCTGATGCTGCCCGGTGAAGATGGGCTCACCTTGTGCCGAAACCTGCGCTCCCGCTCCAACATACCGGTGGTGATGCTGAGCGCCCGTGGGGAGGAGATGGACCGTATCATCGGTCTGGAGATGGGTGCCGATGACTATCTGCCAAAACCCTTCCACCCCCGGGAACTCCTGGCCCGGGTCAAAAGTGTTCTCCGGCGCGCCCGTTCCCTGCCCAACGATGCCCTGGAACAAAACGAAATATTGACCTTTCGCTTTGCCGGTTGGACCCTGGACGGCCCCTCCCGACAGCTCTATACCCCCGATGGCGAGACGGTTCCCTTAAGTGGCAGCGAATTCAACCTGCTGCGCATCTTTCTGAATCATCCCAACCGGGTTTTGAGCCGTGATCAACTCCTGGACCTTTCCCATGGCCGAGAGATTGAACCCTTTGATCGCACCATCGACATGCAGGTGAGCCGGTTGCGCCGACGCTTGGGCGACGACCCAAAAAATCCCATACTTATCAAAACCGTCCGTAGTGCCGGTTATGTTTTTTGCGCTCGGGTGGAAAAAAACAGCTGAGGCGCAACCGGTCCCATCTGAAATGTAAGCGCCTGACGCTTCTATAACAGTCCGTTTTATCGATATCAGAATGCGTGTAAACACGGGGGCTCCACACAGCAGCCTTTTGCCATTATATTGGGCTTTTCAGGCTATTTTTTAATCCAGGCATTCCAGTATCCCAGGGGGGGAGCGTGGCCAAACTGCTGGTCATAGACGATGATGAGGCGGTACGAGTCCTTTTACGCACCATCCTTGAGGCGGTCGGCCATGAAATTTTGGTAGCCGATGGTGGGGATGAGGGGATGCGTCTGCTTGAGTCCACCTCGGTGGATCTGGTGATCACCGATATTCTCATGCCGGAAAAAGATGGCTTGGCAGTGATCCGGGAGCTGGCCGACAGCCATCCCGGGGTCAAAATTATCGGCCTGTCAGGGGGTGGCATGATCCTGAGTGCCAAAACCAGCCTGCAAGCCGCCGAAAAAATGGGGGTCTCCCAAACCCTTTCCAAGCCGTTTACTTCCCAGCAGGTTCTTGATGTAATCGATGCAGCTCTGGCTACGCCTCCTTCTTAAGGGTTCAAAAGCGTGAAAGGATTGGTCCAGCGTGTCAGCCGTGCCCAGGTGGATGTGGGGGGAGAGACCATCGCCCGTATTGATCGGGGCTTGCTGGTTTTTGTGGCTGTGGTGCGGGGAGATGGCGAGCCCGAGCTGGAACGAATGGTGCGCAAGGTAGGAGGCTTGCGGATTTTTCCCGATGAGCAGGGGCGCATGAATCGCTCGGTAAAGGAGATCGGTGGAGAGATCTTGGCGGTCTCCCAGTTTACCCTGGCGGCGGAACTCTCCCGGGGATATCGCCCTTCCTTTGGTCCTGCCGAGGAGCCGGAGCAGGCTGAAAAAATGTTTGACCGATTCGTGGCGGGGCTGAGGGGGATGGATATTCCCGTCTTCTGTGGCGAATTCGGTGCAGATATGCAGGTGGGGCTTACCAACGATGGCCCGGTGACCATTTGGCTCGATTATCCGCCTAAAAAGTGAATCCCCCCTTCGCCGAAAATAGTCACCCCACCGAAAATAGCCATCCCATGGATGGAACCTGGAAGTTTGCCGTGGATCGGGGGGGCACCTTCACCGATCTTATCGCCATCGATCCCCAGGGTCGCCACCACCCCCGCAAGCTTCTCTCCCAGTCTGATCAATACGACGATGCCGCGATTGAAGGCATCCGCCGATTTTTAAATATCCCCCCGGGAAACCCCCTGCCCAGGGAACGCATCGCCTGGATTCGCCTGGGGACGACGGTGGCCACCAACGCCCTTTTGGAGCGCAAGGGGGAGGCGACGGGGTTGGTCATCACCCACGGCTTTCGGGATCTTCTGGAAATAGGCGACCAGCAGAGACCGGACCTGTTTGCGCTCAACATCCAAAAACCGGAGCTGCTCTACAACTGCGTGGTGGAGGTGCAGGAGCGCATGGGGGCGGATGGGGCGGTGATTACCCCTCTGGATGAAACCCGGCTGCTTGAGTCGTTTTCCCAGCTTCGGGAGCAGGGGATTACTTCGCTGGCTATCGTGTTTCTCCACGCCTGGAAAAATCCCCAACACGAGGAACAAGCAGCCCGGCTCGCCCGCTCTTTCGGTTTTACCCATATTTCGGTTTCCCACAAAACCCTCTCCCTGATTCAGATTGTCGGACGGGGCCGCACCACCCTGGTGGATGCCTACCTCACCCCGGTGTTGCTCGACTATGCCCGGGGGGTACAAAAATGGACCGGGGAGATTCCGCTACTGTTCATGAGTTCTTCCGGAAGCCTGCTCCATCCGAAAGGGTTTACCGGCAAGGATGCCATTCTTTCGGGACCGGCTGGCGGGGTGCTGGGGGTGGCTGGAGTGGCGGAGGAGGCCCGGGAGGGGGAGGTGATCGGTTTTGACATGGGGGGCACCTCCACCGATGTCTGCCGCTATGATGGCCAGCTCACCCGGGTGCTGGAAGTGGAGACCGCTGGGATTCGCTATCAAGCCCCCATGCTGCATGTGGAGACCGTCGCGGCTGGTGGGGGCTCCATTCTTCATTTTGATGGCCGCAAGCTGGCTGTTGGGCCTGACTCGGCCGGGGCGGATCCGGGGCCTGCCTGTTATGGATTGGGGGGGCCTGCCACCATCACCGATGCCAATCTGTTGTTGGGGCGGATTGTGCCCCGTTTTTTTCCCCAGGTGTTTGGCCCGGGGAGGGATGGCCCGCTGGATCCTGAAGCGTCCCGAAATCGTTTCGAAGCGCTCTCCCGGGAGGTGCTGGCGGCGACCGGGGAGTTGATGAGCGTGGAGCAGCTGGCGTTGGGGTTTGTCCGCATCGCCAACGAAACCATGGGGCGCCCCATCAAAGCCCTCTCCATTGCCCGAGGGTTTGACCTGCGCCACCACGGCTTGATCAGCTTTGGCGGGGCTGGGGGGCAGCACGCCTGTGGTATCGCCCGTCATCTGGGCATTCAGCGCATCCATATTCACCCCCTGGCAGGTCTCCTCTCCGCTTATGGCATGGCGCGGGCCAGCCATCGTCGCAGCCGGGTGGTGACGCTTTTGGGGCGGGTGGATCAAGAGATGTTAGCCGGTGCGGCCCATCGGGCTGATCAGGAAGCGGCCATTCTCAGCCAAAAGATGTGTGAGGAAGCGGGGCTTGCTCCAGAGACGCCCATCGACCAACGCATCGAGGTGGATCTCAGAAGCTTGGGGGCTGACAGCCACCTGACTATTTCCTTCAGCCCCGATGTGGCGCCATTGACCCAACGCTTCCAGGAGGCCCATCGGCAACACTATGGATTTGATCCTCCGGATGGGGCATTGGAGTTGGTGAACCTGCGGGTAGAGGTGATCGAAGCCAAGGAGCCGGGGAGGGATGGTGGACCCTTGGCAGCAGATTCCCAGATATCCCCTCCCAGCACTGTGGTGTTTTCAAGGGCTCCTCCGAAACCGATTACTCAAGTCTCGGTTTGGTTCGAAGGGTTTGAAACCTCTCAAGAGACACCGGTTCATGAGCGCTCTTCGCTTAGGCCTGGGATGAAAGTCACCGGCCCCCTCCTCATCTGTGAGCCCCACTCCGTGGTTGTGGTGGAGCCTGGTTTTGATCTCACGGTGAGCCGGATTGGGGAGAGTGGGGAGGTTTTGCTGACCTTGCTCTTGAAACAGTCGATTCGGGAGAGGGTGACCACCCGCCTGGATCCGATTTTGTTGGAACTGTTCAATCATCGCTTTATGGGGATCGCCGCTCGCATGGGGGAGACTTTGGCCCGCACCGCTCATTCGGTGAATATCAAAGAACGGTGGGATTTTTCCTGTGCGCTGTTTGATGGTCAAGGTCGCTTGATCGCCAACGCTCCCCATATCCCAGTCCATCTGGGGGCGATGGGAGAGACGGTGCGTTATTTGATTCGGGAGCGGGCAGGAGAGGATTCGGAAACCGGCGGCATCCAACCGGGGGATGTTTATATCAGCAACGATCCCAACCGGGGGGGCTCCCACCTACCCGATGTGACGGTGATCTCTCCGGTATTCCGTAACGATCAGCCCCTGTTTTACGTCGCTTCGAGGGGCCACCATGCGGATATCGGCGGCATCGTCCCCGGCTCCATGCCCCCCTTTGCCAGGCGCTTGGTGGAGGAGGGGGTGGTGTTTTCAAATCTGCTTGCGGTGCGGGGGGGCATGTTTCTCGCTGAGGAGGTGGAAAAAATTCTCAACACCCCCCCCTATCCCGCCCGCAATTTAAAAGAACGGCTTTCCGACTTGAAGGCCCAGATTGCCGCCAACAATCACGGTATCGAGGAGCTGAACCGGCTGTGTGACCACGCGGGGGATCCAGTGGTGACAGCTTATATGGACCACATGCGCCAAAACGCCCGTTCTGCCATGGCAGAAGCTCTCTCCAGGCGGTTGGGGGAGGCTGAGATCTGGCAGGGACGCTTTCAGGATCGGATGGATGATGGTTCGGTGTTGGCAGTGGGGATTGAGGTGAGCCGGGATGCTTCAGGAAACCCCAAAGCCCGCGTCGATTTTTCCGGCACCGCTCCCCCCCACCCCCAAAACCTGAACGCCCCCCCAGCGGTAGTAAGAGCAGCCGTTCTCTACGTGTTTCGCACCCTGATTGCGGGTGAGATTCCCCTGAACGATGGTTGCTTGGAGGCGATTGAGATCCACATCCCCGAAAACACCATGCTCAACCCCGGCCCGGGGGTGGCCGTCTCCGGCGGCAATGTGGAGACCTCCCAAAGGGTGGTGGATGTTCTCTATGGAGCGCTGGGGGTGGCTGCGGCGTCCCAGGGGACGATGAATAATTTTCTGTTCGGAGCCCCGGATGGCCAAGGTGCGCAATATTATGAAACGATTGCTGGCGGCTCGGGGGCGATCCAGGGCGGGGCTGGCGCCAGCGGCGTACAAGTCCACATGACCAACACCCGCATCACCGACCCGGAAGTGCTGGAATACCGCTTTCCCCAAATCCGCCTGGAGGGTTTTGCCCTGCGAGAGGGTTCAGGTGGCCACGGCCGCTGGCCAGGCGGGGAGGGGGTGATCCGCAGCTTCCGTTTCAACACCCCCCTCACCATCACCCTGCTCAGCGAACGCCGCAAGCTATCCCCCTTCGGCCTGGCAGGCGGAACCCCAGGAAAACCCGGAATAAACCGCCTGATCCACAACGACGGCTTCAAAGAAACCCTCCCAGGCCGCTATCAGGGGGAGGTCAACCCCGGTGATCGTTTGGAGATTCATACGCCGGGCGGGGGTGGGTTTGGGGAGTTCAGGAGAGATAAGTAAATTTATGGTCAGATAGAGGAAATAGGTAAGGTGTCCCCCCAGGGACACGTCAAGCTTCAAGGCATCCTCTTGAAAATATTGACGTTTCAATCAAATCCATAATCGGAGTCAAGAGAGGCCAAAATGCAAAGTGA
>JADFZT010000052.1:0-1442 GCA_015232395.1 Magnetococcales bacterium
GTCAACAGGGAGTCAACCCATTGATCGCCATTCAAATCGCTTTGGCTGGCAAAATCAAATAGGGGGAGAGCAGTTACGATTTTGCTTTACAACCCCCCGGGGGTGTGGGGGCTTGCCCCCACGGTTCTTCTTTTGGTTTTGACCTTGGCTTTGACTTTTGATTTTGACCTTGGCTTTGACTTTTGATTTTGACCTTGGCTTTGACCTTGGCTTTGACCTTGGCTTTGACCTTGATTTTATCTTGCAGTCGCTCCACCTGAAGATGACCCATCGCCGACGTTGTAGCCTCTTCAGTGAAAATGGAAAAGCAAAAGGCAAAACCTTGGGGCTGCGCCCCAAACCCGCTGGATATGGAAAATCAAAAGACAATTCAAAAAAAATAATTCAAAAGACAATTCAAAAGACAATTCAAAAGACAATTCAAAAAAAATAATTCAAAAGACAATTCAAAAGACAAAACCTTGGGCTCCGCCCAAACCCGGCAGGGAGATAATCCCCCTGCACCCCTATCAATAAAATCAACGGCAAAACATGAAAGTCCCCTTCTACCGCCACCACCTGGGAGAAGCCGAAACCACCTCAATGGTCGAAGCACTCTCCTCCCCCTTTCTCACCGCCGGACCCCGAACCGCTACCTTCGAATCCCAATTTGCCAACTACCTAAACGTCAAACGAGTCGTCGGCCTCTACAGCTGCACCTCCGCACTCATGCTCGCCCTCAGAGGCCTGGGAGTAGGACCAAAAGATGAAGTCATCACAACCCCAATGACCTTCATCGCCACACCCAACTCCGTGCTGGAAGTCGGCGCAACACCCCCATATTCGTGGATGTGGAAGCCAACACCGGCAATATAGATGCGAACAAAATCGAAGCCGCCATCACCCCCCGCACCAAAGCCATCCTGGTAGTACACCTCTACGGCCAAATGTGCGACATGATCAAACTACGAAAAATCGCCGACCAACACGGACTCGCACTCATCGAAGACGCCGCACACTGCGTAGAAGGAGAACGAGATGGCATAAGACCCGGCACCCTGGGAGATGCCGCCTGCTTTAGCTTTTATGCCACCAAAAATCTCTGCTCCGGAGAAGGAGGCGCACTCGCAACCAATGATGAAGAACTGGCAGAACGACTCATCCGCATGCGCTCCCACGGCATGAACAAAGAAGCCGGAAAACGACACGGCCACCGCTTTCAACATTGGGACATGGTGGAGTTTGGCTACAAAGTCAACATGTTCGACCTCCAAGCCGCCCTGCTGATTCCACAAATCCCCCGCATCAATCAACGCTGGCTACAACGAGGCAAACTCTGCGAATCATATAGGAAAGCCTTTGCCGGAATCCCTGGGATCAACATGCCGAAAGTCTTGCCCAGCAGTCGCCACGCCTGGCACCTCTTTACCCTGTGGGTAAACGGAGGAGATGAACGGGATCGA
>JADFZT010000052.1:1522-35574 GCA_015232395.1 Magnetococcales bacterium
GCAGTTTGGATTCCAGCGGGGAGCCTTTCCCATTGCCGAAAAGATCGGCGATCAAACCCTCTCCCTGCCCCTCTGGGTGGGGATGAATGAAGAGCACGTGGCTTATGTGGCAGATACCGTCAAGAAAACTGTCGGGCCGTTGGTCTGCTGATACCTGTTTTGTTTCGAACCATACGCTGGCAGATTGAAAAATAAAGACAAAATCAAATTTAAAACCTTGAAGAGGAAGAATCCCCCCCAACCATCATCCGGGTTGACAACCACCGTGCAACGATCCAGGATCCGGACCGGGGCAGGCCGCCTGTCCATACCGACACCCAACCTCAAACAAGGTGACAGCAGATGAAAAGAGTATTCGGCATTCTCTCGCTCCTGGCCTTCCTGGCGACAGGAGTTCCCTCCGCCTGGGCAGCCAAAGGGATCGTAACCATGACCATCGAGCCGACGACCAGCGGCCAGATGGCAACCAGCCAGGTTTGGCTCCCCTACCCCATCTCCGGCCCCTTCCAGAAAATCCACGACATCGACATTCAAGACAATGCGACGACATCCGCCGTATATGGCGATCCGGACAACGGTGCCACGCACCTCTACGCCGAATGGCGTGACCACACCCCCGGACAACGCCTGGTATTGCAATTCCTGGCTGATACCCGGGAGCGCCGCGTGGAAAAACTGGTGGACAAGGGACTGCCTGTGCCGGCCGAGATTGAAAAATATCTTCAGCCAAACCACTGGCTGCCCACGGATGGTGCGGTGGGAAAAACCGCCGGGGAAATCGCCTCCGGCCGCAAGGGAATTTTGGAGAAGGCCCGCGCCGTCTACGACTGGGTGGTCGAAAACACCACCCGTGATCCCAACGTACGCGGATGCGGCCTGGGGATCGTCGAGGCAACCATGAGCCAACGTAGCGGCAAGTGCGCCGACCTGAGTTCGGTCTATGTCGCCCTGGCTCGGGCCATCGGCGTGCCATCCCGTGAGGTGTTTGGTCTGCGCCTGGGCAAAAAGCCGGAGCAAGACATCACCGGCGGCTATCACTGCTGGGCAGAGTTCTACCTGCCCGGCACCGGCTGGGTGCCAGTGGACCCATCAGACGTCCGTAAAATTATGCTGGTGAACAAACTGACCCTGGAACAGGTCAAGGCTGAACGGGAATACTATTTTGGAGCCGTGGACGACGTGCGCATCACCCTGCGCCATGGTGGCCGCGGTCTAACCCTGACCCCCCCGCAGAATGCCGGTCCGATCAACTATCTCATGTACCCCTACGCCGAAGTGAACGGCAAGGCACTGGACTATTTCGATCCTAAAACCTTCCGTTATACGGTCCACTTCAAGGCCGTCAACTGATCCCGAAAACCACCTGCAACCCCACCATGACGGTGGCCCCCGCCATCTATCGAGGGCCACCGTCATCTCTGTGCCCGGCATCCCCCCCTCTTTTTTTTAATCGTATAAAGTCAAAACCATTTGATCACCTGAAATCCTTGAACAGAGGAATCACCAACCTCAACACCTCATCCGAAAGAAAAAAAGGACTCGAAACCCGCTCTATCGATCCCCTCTCCCCTACCGGCGTCCTGCTCAACCGCCACCCCCACTGCAACCAATTACCCGCAATATCCACCACCGTGCGAATCACCGTCCCAATCCGCGTCCCCTTCGCCTCCCCCTCACTCCTGGGAATAAAATTGATCGGCACCTCAATAAAACGACTCCCACCATAATAGGAACGAATCAACATCTCCGGATTGACAAAAGGCGTCGTCCCCGACATCGGCAACCCCTGCACCGCCCGGGAACGATAAAAGGTGATGTTTTGAAAGTCGTGAAAGTTGGCCCCAAACAACATCCGCTGGGTATAATAATTGCCCAACGAAATCATCGCCTTCCACAAATTATCCGAACGACCCCGAATGCGATAGATCGAACGAATCAACGGAATGTGACTCAAAATCCGCTCCGGCACCACCCGCACCCCCTGCACCACGTCATAATGGTTCAACAACTCCAAAAAAGTGCGCAGGTTGGTAATGTCATAAGACCAATCCACCGTCTGCCAAAAAAGATACTCCTTGCCCGCCGCCTGCACCGCCCTGCGACAGGAAAGCCCGACGTTTAAGTTTTTTTCGTTGTGAATCACCTTGAGCCTCGGCTCCCGCTTGGCCCAAGCATCCAAAATTTCCCCGGTACGGTCCGTAGAGCCGTCATTGACAAAGACGATCTCAAACTCCTCCACCGTCTCCTCCAAAAGCGCAATGGCCCGAGTGAGAAAACCATCCACCAACGCCTCTTCGTTCAATCCCCAAGAGAGAAGCGAAACGGAACGGTTGAACTTGGCACGCTCAAATGTCGGCCTGGCCAGATCGCTCATGAAGCCCCCCTCCCCCCTTCAGACATCTTCCCGGTTTCCAAATGAGCATCCACCTCGTTGCGATAAATGAGATAAGCAAAAAAACCCGGCAACGCCGCCCCCAACGTCAAAATGCGATAAACAAAAAAGAGCGAACCATAGGCGATCATCGAAGGCATGGGCTCAATCCAACGACAGAGCTGATCAAAAGCCGCCTCCCCCACCCCAATCCCCCCCGGAGTCAGCGGAATGGTGTTGGCAATCAAAGTCCAGGCGGTAACAAAGGCATAATCCAGAAAAGCCAGCACCCCCCCCTCGGTAGAAAGCCCAATCAACACCACACTGGCAATCCCCAAAGCCTGGGACAATACCGAAAGCCCCAACGCCCCAAAAAGCAACGGAATCGCCCGACGATAGAGCTTCACCGCATCCGCCGCCCGACTCAATATCCGCTGAAGCAAACCATCAGGATTGGCCCAGACAAAACTCCGCAAGCGATCACTCTTCCACACCAACCAAAGCGTCAACAACCCCACCACTGGCCCCACCACCAGCAAAAGCAAATTGATCATCGCCAAAATCCGCAACGGTGGATTGCCCATAATCGCCTCGGGATTGAGAAAAGCCGCCACCAACCCCAGCAACAACAGCGCATAAAACCCAATCGCCCGATCCACCAGGACCGAAAGCGCCGCCCCCCCCCGATTGTGCTTGGTGGCCTGAATGGCATAAGCCACCCGCAAAGCATCCCCCCCCAACAAGCCGCCCGGCAAAAAAAGACCGAAAAACATCCCGATAAAAGTGACCTGGATCGCCTTCATCCGGGAAAGGGGAATCTCCTGGGAAACCAAAAGCAGGTGCCAGCGAAAACCCGCCAGCAAAAAGACCGTCATGGTCATCCCCACCACCCCAAAAACCAACCACGGCTCCAAAACCAGCTCCCCCATCACCGCCAAATCCAAGCGATTTTGATGAAGCAAAAAGAGCAGCAACAGCACCGCAGAGAGGAGCTTGACCCAAAAAAGCCAACGCTTGCCCGGCTTCTTTTTCGGCTCGGAATTGGAATCGTGCCCCCCAACCATCTCCTTTCCCCCATCAGTCATGATTCCCCTCCCCGCCCCCCAAGGAAGCCCCCTTCCCAGCCAACAGCGCCAAACTCTCCGGCCCCACGTTAAAAAGCAGATCCAGAGTCGAAAGATAGGGAACAAACCCCCCATGGAGCTGGGGATAGGTGGGGTGCTGATAATTTTGCCACTCCACCCCAATCCCGGCCTCCGCAAAAAGATCCCCATCCAGATAATCCCGGGCGCTGTCCCCGGTGAGATAGGTATCGGCCCCAAAGTGCTGGCAAAGCGCCACCAACCGGCCACTTTGACCACCCCCAACACCCAGCTCGCTCGACCGATGAAGAGGCCGTTCAAGCCCCAGCCAGCCACACATCCTTTCGATCAACGCCAAATCCAAATCCACCAGCCTCTGCCAAGGGTGTCGCAACACCTCCCCCAAGCCGGGCAGATAAAGATCCCGAAAGGGCGCCCGGGCGTAGAGTTGGGAGAGGGTGTTGAGCTGCTTTTTCCCCCAGGGGCGGCTGTTGTCGATGTCGATATCCATGATTCGCGGTTTGGCGAGACCCTTGTGACGCACCGGCACCGTCAGCCATACCGGACCTGAAGCTGACTTCACCCGGTTGCGGTTGCGCCAGCCGTTTTTGTCAAACTGCACATCGTCGTAAAAAACAAAATGGTCCGCCCGCTGCATCTGATCAAAAAATCCGAGCCAGGGGAGATAGCCCGGTTGCAGGACCGCCAGCGTGGTCATGACAGCCCCCCCTCCCGCCACTCCGCCGCCATCAAACCCAAAAGATGTACATTGTGATGGCTCCCCCAACGAAAGGCATGCTGGCGCAAAATCCCCTCATCCTGAAAACCCATCTTCCGATAGAGCGTCAGAGCCCGCTCGTTATAAGCCACCACCCGGATCCAGATTCGATTCAGCTCCAAGAGATCAAAGGCATAATCCACCATCAGCCCCAGCGCCTCTCTTCCCAGCCCCCGGCCCTGGCGGCTCTTCTCGCCGATGGTCAGCCCCAGCTGGGCGGTGCGGTCGTGGCGGTCGATATCACTGAGCTGGATAAAACCAACCAGCACCCCATCGCTGAGATCCTCCACCCCCAACACCAACCGGTTGGACTCCCGCTCTTCCAAAATCCGCTGATACCACCGCTCCTCCTGCTCTCTGGAAACCGCCCCGGGATAGCCCAGGACGTTGTCCCGAATTTCCGGATCGTTGCGCCAGGGCAGGGAGCGATCCAGGTCGGTGATTTGAACCGGACGCAGGCAGACCCGCTGGCCGGTCAGATGTACGGGGGAGGCCAAGTCGGAAAGATCCCCGTCAGGAGCTGGAAAGCCCTCCCGGCTTGAATCACTCATGAAACGCCTCCCCGCCCCAAGCCATGAAAGCCACTGTGATTTTCAAAAAAACGGTTCCACCAGAGCTGAAACACCATCAAATTCCAGATCCGGTTTCCATGATTACCCCGCCCGGCATAGTGATCGTCAATCAAGATCCCCACCCGCTCGGGCAGCAACAAGCCGTGCCTCTCCAGAGCGCCCGCCGACAGGGTCTCCCGCACAAACCCTTCCAGCTTTTGTAAAATCCATTCGTTGATGGGCATGATAAACCCCTCCTTGGGCCGATCCACCAGATCAGCTGGCAGGAGATCCTTCACCGCTTCCTTGAGGATATGCTTGACCCTGCCCCGTTTGATTTTCATCCCCCCCGGCAACTGCCAGGCATAAGCGATCATGCGGGGATCCAGAAAGGGGGGACGCACCTCCACGGAGTGGGCCATGGAGAGCCGGTCCACAAAGGGAAGCACCTGATCCGAAAGGATGGTCTTCGAATCGAGATAGAGCTTACGATTCAGAGGATCGGTGGTGTGGCTCTCATGGAGGTATCGCGCCACCAGGGCTTCGGTGGAGACCCCCGCCACAGCAGCCCGCATCCGGGGGGTATAGAGATCCTGCTTCATCGCTTCATCGGCGATATATTGCCCCATGCGCCCCGAAGCCTCCCCACCCCGATCAAGAATTGCTGCCAGCCACTCGGTTTGATCTTCAAAGGGAGCCAACCGCGCCAGATCTTCCTCGTCAAAATCCCCCATCCGCTGCCGGTGACGTTGCAGATAATCCAGCGGCTGGGCCAGACGGTGGGGAAGATAGCTGCCGAAGAGTTCATCCGCGCCATCCCCGGAGAGGGCCACCTTGACATGGCGGGCGATGGATTCGGTGACAAAATAGGTGGAGATCACCCCGGAAAAGGGTTCATCAAAAGCATCGATCACCGCTGGAATGGCATCGGTCAAATCCTGGCTGGTGATGGTGTGCTCGTGGTGGTGGGTACCATACATTTCAGACACTTGCCGGGCAAAGCGGCGGTCGGCATTCTTGTGGGGCAGCTCATCGCTGTAGGTGAGGGTAAAAGTCTCGATCGGTCTATCGTGCAAGCGGCTCATGAGGGCCACCACACTGGAGCTATCCAAACCACCGGAAAGGTAGGCCGCAAAGGGCACATCCGAGCGCATCTGCAAGCGGACGCTATCGGTCAAAATATCCCGGATGGTGGCCCCGGCACGCTCCTCATCGATCTGGTCGTCCTCCGCAAAAGCCCCCCTCCACCAACGCTCCCGGGTGATCTCCCCCCCTGCAAAAATCAAACACTCCCCCGGAGCCAGCTGCCCCATCCCCTTGAAGGCGGACCAGGGGGCGGGAATATTCTTGAAGCTGAAATAGTGGTGCAGGGCTGTCAGATCCGGCTCACGCTGAAATTTGGGATGGGCCAAAATCGCCTTCGGTTCGGAACCAAAGAGAAGCTCCCCATCCACCCGGGCAAAATAGAGGGGTTTGATCCCGGCATGATCCCGGATTAAAATCAGACGCTTGCGGGATTGATCCCACAGGGCGATGGCAAACATGCCGTTGAGATGGTGGATGAATTCCAGCCCATGCTCTTCATAGAGGTGAACGATGGTTTCCGAATCGGCATGGTGGGAACGAAAGCGGTGGCCCCGGGCTTCCAGGGTGGTGCGGAGTTCGGGATGGTTGTAGATCTCGCCGTTGAAGACCGCCACGATGGAGCGATCCTCGTTGAAGACCGGCTGCTGACCGGAAGCCAGATCGATAATCGCCAACCGCCGCATGCCCAGGGCAATCCCCTCCCCCAGCCACATCCCCGCCTCATCCGGCCCCCGATGATGCAGGGTAGAGGTCATCCCTTCCAGGGTGCCCCCCTCCCCCGGCCCGGTAAATCCGCAAATACCGCACATGAGCTGCCGATCAGGAGCCGTCGGAGTGGGTTGGAGAGGAGGTGTGCGACGGAGAGAAAACCGCCCCCGGTGAGGAAGCGTCACCCTCTCCCGATACCCCCAGCTTTTTTTGGCGGCTCTCTTCCGCCTTGCCAATCACCTTCCAATAGTTGTGTTTCCAGCTGCGATAGCGCCAGTCGGGGCAGCTCGCACAGAGTTCAAGCTCCTTGCCCCGATTTTCCAGATGAAGCGTCCGATAGTGTTCAAACCCCGCCCCATGCCAGATCCCGGCGATGGTATCGTCGTTGACGTTGCCCATGGAGGTTTTGGCGGCGATGTCAAAACCGCACACCATGACGTTGCCCCGGGTATCGATGTTGAGGCGCTCGAACAAAAAGGGGCACGGGACGGTGTCGGTATCGATGTAGGGGGTATCGTCGGCAGAGCGATCACCATCCAGGGTGGTGTTTTCCCCCCAGGTGAGAAATTTCCGCTTGATGAAAGCATCGATACCGATCTCTTCCATCCAAAATTTTTCCGCCGCGTCCAGCACCACCCCCTTTTGATGCACCCCGGAAGCAACAATCCGGGAAACACCCCGGATCTCCTTGCGAATGGCCAGAAATCGCTTGACGTTGGTCACCAACGTGTCCCAATCGAGCCCCTTGCGCACCTCTTCGTAAACCGAAGCATCCGCCGCATCCACCGAAAATTCGATCATATCCACCCCGGCTGCCAGCAGCGCCCGGGAGTTCTCTTCATCAAAGAGGGAACCGTTGGTGATGAGGCCGATTTTGCAGCCTTGCGCCTTGGCGTAGAGAAACAGTTGCGTCGCCTGCTCGTGGAGCATGGGCTCCCCGCCACCGGAAATCCGCAGATAAGCCCCGTGGGGCCCCGCTTCGTCGGCGATTTTTTTAAACAGCGCCTCCCCCATGTAAGGGGCATCCCGATAGCTTTGGCGAATGTTGGAGTTGGTATAGGGACAGTGGGGACATTTGGCGTTGCAGGGGTAGACCAGAGAGAGCACCAGCATCATGGGAAACGCCTGGGCTTCGGGGCGCAGGCCGTAATCGGACTGGGTGTGCTGAGGGGGCTGGTCAGGCTGGGGGGGCTGGTGTGGAGAGGCCTCTGACAGGTCGATCATCCCCTCCTCCCGGGTCAACTCAAGAGGGGATAGGCTGGAGGGGGCCTCTGATGGGGGGCTCATGGGTTGTTTTCCTGTTGTGGGTCAAACCAAAAAGGGCGGGTGCCAGCCAGGGTTTCCTCTTCATAATGCGCCCCGGCCACCTGCCAATCCCCACACCCCTGGCACAGCTCGGGCAGCTCCTGCCAGCGGTGTTCCCGGTGGAGCACCCGCAGCTTTTCGCCAAGAATCCCCCAAGCCTCTTTGACGGTCATCTCCCGAATGTTGCCCACCACAAAGCGTCCGTCATAGTCCACAGCACAAGCAACCACCGTGCCGTCTTGATGGATGGCCATGGTGTTATTGGCCCAGGGGCAGGCAATGCGAAAATCGTCTCCATGGATGATGGTGTCACTGCGGATCGATCCCTGAGCTCCCCACTCCAGCATGGGCCGCACCTTCACCTCCGCCCCCCGCTCCTGCCAATAGCGGCGATAGTCTTCCACCTCGTGGACATTTTCCTTCATGATGGAAAACTGTGCGGTAATCGATGGATAATCCTGCCCCCGCTCCAAGCGCCGGCGGCAAAGTTTTTCCACTGCGGGGTAAACCTTTGCCCATTTGGCCGGTTTGCGGATTTTTTCAAAGGTCTCCTTGCTCAGGCCATCCAGGCTCAGGATAAATCGCTTGAGGGGAGAGTCGAGAATTTTTTCGATATTGTCCCAGCGATCCAGCAGGGTGCCGTTGGAGTTCAACACCAAATTTTCACACCCGACCTGATGGGCAAAATCCAGCCGCTGCCAGAGCTTGTCCTTGAGCAGAAAAGCCTCCCCGTAAAAGGTGGGCCACACCTCGCATTGGGGCATCTCTTGGGCCACTTCCGTGACGATTTTTTCCCAGAGATCCTGCGCCATGTGTTTCAATTCCCGGGTCATCTCCACATGGGCGCAGTGGCTGCATTTCAGATTGCAGTAAGAGGTGTTTTCCACCACCAACTGGGGGGGAAAGGGGTGCTCCACCAGGTCGCGCTCGATTTTGAGCAGCTCCTGGCGACGTTCAGGGTTGGATAGATGGGGGGTCAATCGGGAATAGTCCACCGGATCCCTCATGGCAAAAGCCGGGGGGGCTGAAGAGTCCCCGCACTGGCTGGGAAGTCAACAGGAAAGAGTGCTCAAAACCGACAGGGATCGAGCCCCCTTTCCCAAACAGGCCACGCCGTTGAAAACAGATCCCGCGTAGCTTACGCATCCCAACCAGTTTATCACGTTTTGCCCAAAATCAGGATGGTGGATATGGGGCTTTAAAAAGAGAACGTGCTGCCGACAAAACAGGCCCGCCACAGCTTGCCCGCCTACCGGACTTTTTTTTCAGCTGGATCCACACCCTCCAAGGAATCATTGGGGGCCAACCGGCACCCTGGAAAGAGGAATCATCGGAGTCCAACCGACGCTCTGAAAAACCGATCCTTCAAAACCCTTTCAACAATCAAACAACATATTCTACAAATAGTGACGTTCCCCAACGCCACCCCCATTCCACCATCAACATGTCGGAGAGCGGGCAGTCGATAAAAATCGGTTTTCAACGCAACATGTCAGCAATGAATAACCACGATCAATCAAATACATACTCATTATCGGACAGAAACAGTGGACATTCCACCCCAAAACCCATTTTTTTTTCGGTACTGGTTACAAAATGTTTGGAAATTTCGGTCTCATGAGATATTCCTGTTACATGTACCATTTATAATCGCCTGCTGAAAATCAGTATTCACCCGGCATGGGAGGCTATCCCCCAACAGTTCATTTTTTTCAATTATCCCAAGGTTGCCATGTCCCCTACCCTCAGCCCCGCAGATGTTGGTTTTTTTCAAAAACTCAAGACAGTTTTTGTTCGTCCCAAGACTTATGAGCTGGACGATCTCCCTTGCGAAATCCACCTCATGGGAGATGAGATCAAGATTCCCCACAACGATCTGCCCATCCGGCTCCATCTGGGGCGGGAAAAGCGGGGCAAGACCTTGTGGCTCTACCCTGAAAATCCATTGGATCTTGAAAATGTACCGGCTGAAAACAATTTTCTCATCTTTGACCCGGAACGCTATTTTTCAGAGTCCAGTGGCTTTATTCGGCTGGAGCCGGGTGAATCCGTGGTGCTGGGGCGAAAAAACAAACAGCAACAGGCCTTCTTTCACTTTCCCCGCACCGTCTCCCACCGCCACCTGACGGTCTGTCACGGGGGAGATTCGTTCGTCTTCAAGGATCTGACCAACGATTCCGGCACCTACATCGCCCCCCTGGGAGATCAACTGGAAGAAGAGCTGGCCGCCTCCAAACGCTTGAGCCGTCTGGCGCGGATCCGGGATATTTTTGGCGGCCCCATTGAGCTTTTACCAAATGCAAAGGCCCTGGACCTCATCCGTCAGGTCAACACCATCCTGGAGACCGAAGCGAGCCGCCCCCTGGATGATCGGGGCTGCCCCGGGGGCATGGTCACCCCTCCGGAAGGCATCTCTCCCCTCATCATCGGCGATCTCCACGGTCAGGTGGACAACCTGCTCAAAGTCTTAAGCGAAAACCATTTCCTGGAACGGCTGGAATCGGGTGAGCTGTATGTGGTGCTACTGGGGGATGCGGTCCACTCGGAGATCGACGGCTGCCTGGAGGAGATGGAAGACTCCATGCTGATGATGGATCTGATCTTCAAGCTGAAGGTGCGCTTTCCCCACCAGATTTTCTATCTGCGGGGCAATCACGACAGCTTTTCCTCGGAAGTGTGGAAGTGCAACATTCCCCAGGGGGTGGTGTGGGAGCAGCAAATCCGCAAAAAACGGGGAGCGGCTTACAAGGAAGAGATGGATAAAATGTACGAGCAGCTGCCGTGCGTGGTCTGCTCCGATCAGTTCGTCGCCTGCCACGCCGCCCCGCCCAAGGCCCATGTCACCCAAGAGCTGCTCATCAACACCTACCGCTATCCGGGCTTGGTGAAGGAGATCATCTGGAATCGCCTGCGCCGCCCCAACTATCCGGCAGGCTACACCAAAACCGACGTGATGCGATTTCGCAAAGGGGTGGGCGTAGCCCCTGAAACCCCCTTCATCGTCGCCCATAACCCCCTGTCACGGGATGTCAGCGTCTGGATGGATGTGGGTGAAATCAAAGACCATCACATTGTTTTCAGCGGTCTGGTCCATCAGGTGAGCGTTTTCAGCCCCATCAAAGGCAAACTCGTCCCCTTGATCTACACCACCGAACCCTTGATTGACCTGGTCAACCGGCTGTAAAAAATCGAATCATGGCAACCGACTGCAAAAAAGATGGGAACCAATCACCCTGTTTCAGCCACCAATACTTAAAGTCGGCAACCCTTGACAGAACAAATTTTTTGATTGACACAGAGAAAATTCGTCTGTATTCTTGACAGAGACAGGAAGGAGAATGTGCCATGAAAACCAAAAAAATCTTAGCCGCTCTTTCAGCGCTTGTACTTGCCAGCCTACCGTCTCTGGCAATGGCCACGGCCATGCTGATGAACGGGCTGTAATACCTCCCCTTTTGCGAAAACTGCTGCGCCAGCCACCACCACGCTCTGGTGGGGGCTGAGCAGCCCATGCCCCCTTCCACATTTTTTTTGGACTGGAATTGGCGTCAGCCCCACCAGACCCCTGCCAGTCTGTTTTCATTAAAATCCTGCCAACCGTTTTTCAGCAGCCCGAATGTGATCCTTGATATCACGCATCACTATTCGATCGTAGGCGTTGTTAAAAACAAGTTCACCATTATTCTCCAAACGAATTCTTAAATGCAACACATCCAATGCATCATAAAAATAGGATCTAGCCAGCTTGGTATCCTTTTTTGAATCATACCCGAACCCAAACAAAACAAACCCCATAGTATCCAAAACAGCTGGCCTACTTCCCTGCAACTGTTGATTCCCAACCATCTCATTGATTGTTTTTATGTTTTCCTTGGCAAATTTTTTGGCCAGGTAGCGGTTGGACATGTCCATGGCAGACATAAATGCAAACCCATTCCTCCCGATTACCTTTGAGTAAACATATCTTTCTTTCAAAGACGCCAGCTGATCATCATCCTTACAAAGTTTGCTTTTAGAACAATTTTCAAGCTCCACCAAAGCTGATTCTGCTTTTTTTATAATCCCATCATAAAAAGGAATGATTTCCTCAAAAGAGTAAAGATAGGTCCTTGTCTCCATAATATTTGCAATCAGAAACTCATGATTCAAATTTCTTATTGTTGGATCAGATCCCAGCAAAAACTTGAAGGCATGATTTTGTTCATACCCTTCGCCCAGAATCCACTCTAACATCGCCAAAAACAGATGGACATATGAGTCCTTATCCGCCTGTTTTCTCAATTCTTTCAAATTCATGATAGCGCTGGTCTCAGCGATCGGGCAAGAAGCTCCGGAAAGAGGAGGAGAGGCACCCATTCTGGCAATTTTCTTAAGCAGATTTTCTATACTGGCTGGAGCGCCCTGGTCTTCTTTAAAAACAGACTCCACCCCTTCTCCAACCTTACCTCCATGACCTTCCCCACCCCCATGCTCACCACTTTCCAACCTCTCTTGCCACTTTTCATCAAACAGGTAACGTCGCAACTCTACACTAATTCTCCGCATATTATCTTTAAGCTCTACCAGCCCACCTTCTTTATAGGGCCTCTTTTTTACCTCAGAAACAATCGGCGCAATAAATCTATTAAAAAAATGATAGGAAACACACAGCCTTTTAATCACACCCCCCACATCTTGGCCGCCATTCAGTTTTCTTTTGATATTATAATAATAAATGTCATTCTGGATCGCCTTACCCATACTCCCCAACATATAAGGCATTTGTTGATCCAACAATTCTTTCCGACCTTCCAAGGACAACTCATAATTTGGCCTGACTGGATTTTGCTGACCTCTACTGAAATGCATATTACCTACTGATTCCACTCGACTGATCAAATCGTCAAAATAGGGTGCAACGGCAGCAATAATGATTATTACCGGAAGAGTGGCAAGCTTTAGGTATCCCCAATCCACGATCCTAGTCCATGATTCATCAGTGACGACAAACCATACGGCAATGCCGAAGACTATCCCCAAATAGACACGGATAGCTTCCTTGCCACCAACAGCGATCATGGCGATGGAAAGCCATTCCTGATTAAAATAGCCACTGAAAGCGACGGAAATAACGACGAACGAAACAAGCGCTACGAGGACAATCAGGAGAAGGAACAGACAGATAAACCGGCCAATTTTATTGTTTTGGCAAAATCCAAACTGAAGTCCGGATTTATCCCACAAAAAAACTGCCAGGAAAGAAAAAAAAGCCGCCGCAACGAAAATACCCATATGACTCCCCCACGTTCATATTTTTAAACGCGATCATGCAGCTCTGTTTTAGCCACCCGAATGGATCACATGTTTGATGATTGCAGGGAATAACTCAAGGCAAATCAGTCCACAACAATGATTCTTTGGTGTTTTTTTCGCCCCAACCTACAGCGAGGGAAAGACTCCCAGCCGATCTCAAAAAAACGGCATCATCGGCCAAGTGGGGGGGCCATAGTGGCTCCAGTAGTGGGGGGCGTGGAGGAACCAATGGCCGGGACAGATGGGATATTGGGGGAAAAACAGAGGCACGTGGCGTTTCCTTATGTAGGAGGAGAAACCAGGCCCGCTCTCCGTCAGGCTTGGCAGACTATTTTTTCAGACGATCCCTGCACCTTTCAGACGATCTCTTCACCTTTCAGATGATCCCTGTACCCTGGGTAGAATCACCCGGAATTCAGCGCCGTCATCGATATTTTCCACCTCAATCTGCCCCCCCATCTGCCGCTCAACGATCATCTTGGCCATGTAAAGACCGATCCCGGTCCCCTGCTTTTCGCTCTTGGTGGTAAAATAGGGCTCAAAAATCCGCTCCACCGAATCGGGATCCACCCCGCCACCATTGTCCCGCACGATCACCACCGCCCCCCGCTCATCCTCCAGCAGCCGGATCACCACCTCGGGATCTTCCCGTGCGGTTTCCTGGAGCACATCCCGGGCGTTGGTGAGCAGTACCAGCATCACCTGGGAAAATTCGTTGGGAAAACCGTAAGCGTGGATGGCTTCGGTGGGGGGGAGATAACGCAGCAGAATACCGTGTTGGGAAAAGGCGATATCCACCAGAGAGAGGGTGTGGGCCACCACCCGGTCCGGCTCGAAGAGAACCCGCTCCTTGTTGGGACGGAAAAAATGGCGAAAATCATCAATGGTGGAAGACATCTTTTCGATGATGGAGCGCCCTTTGGCCTCCTGTTCGGTCATGAGTTCAGCGGTGAGATCGCCAAACTGAAAGGCATCGTTGAGGTTGGCTAGAATCAGGGAGAGGGCGTTGATGGGCTGACGCCACTGATGGGCGATATAGCTGATCATCTCCCCCATGGCAGCCAGACGTGATTGCTGAATCAAAAGCAGGCTGTTGCGACGGTTTTCCTCTTCCAGACGGTGACGCCGGGTAATGTCCTGGATGGTGCCCACCATGCGCAGAGGCTTGCCGGCCTCATCCCGCACCACCTCCCCCAGCTGATAGATCACCCGCTCCCCCGACTCTCCACCACCATCCATGCGGTGGACAATGTCCAACTTACCCCCATCTGGCGCCATCGCCGCCTCCAGGGCCTCGCTAAACAGGGAACGCTCGGCCTCGGGTATGGTATTGCAGAAATGCTCACAGCTTTGGGGAGCGGTCTCCGGGGTTACATCCAAAATCCGGAAGCTCTCCTCACTCCAGACCAGCCGGTCGCTGGGGATATCCCACTCATAGCTGCCCACCTGGGCGACCTTTTGGGCCTGGGTCAAACCATCCCGGCTGATGCGGAGCATCTCCTCCATCTGCTTGCGGGGAGTGATGTCCATGGAAATGCGGCAGATGCCGAAGAGGTTTCCCGAAATATCAATCATGGGAAAGCTGTTGGAAATAAAGGTGAGGGTTTCCTCCTCAAAGGCAAAAGTCTGTTCCGTCTGGATGTGATCCATTTTGCGGACCACCTCCCGGTCAAGATCCTCGATAATTTCGGCGATCCCCTGGCCGAAAAGATCCGAAGCCTTACGACCGACGGCGAGCTCCCGGTTCACACTGAACCTTTTTTCGAACTGCTTGTTGATCAACAGATATCGGCCATCCAGATCCTTGAGGCAGACCAGCACCATGGCGTTATCGAGGATGGATTGCAGCTGAATTTCACTCTCCCCCAGAAGGTGGAGGGCCTTGGAGAGAGAAGTTTCGATCTGCTTGCGTTCGGAAATATCCCGAAAAATACCCTGCACCAGACGATCATCACCGATACTGAAAACCGTAGAGGAGACATCCACCGGCACCTTGGCGCCGTTGGGACGCACAATCTTGAATTCCCGATTAAACTGTCGCCCCTGATAGGGCTGATTGCGCAGCAGATCCCGATATTGTTCCGCCTCTTCAGGGGGATAAAGATCAACCTGGAGGCGTCCGATGAGTTCCTCCAGGGGGCGCTTCATCAGGCGAGCCGCCGCCTGGTTGGCGTCGATAATCTCGTCGGTCTCCCCATGAATAAGAAAAATGGCATCCTGGGAGTGCTGAAACAGATTGCGATAACGCTCTTCGCTCGCCTTCAGACGGGTTTCCAGACTGCGGTGGTGCTGCCGGGCCAGATAGAGGCTGGTGTGGTGGCGCAGGCGGGCAATCATCTCCACCTGATCGGGCAGCTTGATGAGATAGTCGTTGGCCCCCAGAGAAAAACATTGGGCCTTCAGGGTGGGATTATCCCGCACCGTGAGCATGATGATAGGCACCCGGCGCATCCCGGCCACCCCCCGAAAATGGCGCAAAAGCTCCAGGCCATCCATACCCGGCATCACCATATCCATCAACACCACTGCCGGGTCCACCTCCCTGGCCTGCTCCAGAGCCTCTTCGGGATTTTGGCAATAGAAGAGTTCAAAACCGGGTTGGCTCTCCAGCATCCGACGGATCAACACCTCGGTGATCTTTTGGTCATCGACCAAAAAGACCCGCACCAACTCTTTTTTGGGCTTTTTATTTAAATTCGGATCCATAGGGATGCCTTAAGCTCTCCTGCCCCTGGTGGTTGGCTACATTGGACCTAACAATAAAGAGGGCCTGCTTCAGCAGGGACCGAATCACCTCCAAATGAGATGGGACATCAGATAGATGGTCACACCGGTAACAGAAACATAGAGCCAAATGGGAAAAGTCCATTTGGCCAACCGCCGGTGTATCTCAAATCGCTCCGAAAGGGCCAGCCAAGCCGTCACTGGTACCAACAGCAGAATCACTGCGGCTAAAACAACGTGGGTAGCCAGGATGGTAAAATAGACCGGCCTCACCCACCCCTCCCCCTGGAAAGGCTGAAAACCGACCTCAAAATGGTAGTAGAAGTAGAACACCAAAAAAAGTGCCGAAGCCCCCATGCCGATCATCATGAAACGTCGATGGGCTTCACGATTCCCGGCACGGATGTGGCGGTAGGCGATAAAAATGGCTGTGGCAGCAGCGATATTCAAAAAGGCGTTGACGTGTACAAGAGCCAAAACCGAACCCATGGCAGCACTTCCTTGATAGGGTTAAACGCTATCCCCCAAGATTCAGAACCACGCTCCCTGGAAAAAAAAACTGGGATCTGCCTCTTTTTAGGACAACGGATGGACGACAGACATTAAAAAAAGCCCCCAGCCATGACCTGATGACAACAGCCTGAAGCCCGTCGCAACAGGTTACACACTATGGCTGAATTCAGCCAACACGGCTAACAATGGTTTCCCATCAGCCCCAGAGATTTCACTGACCAGAATATTTTAAAGGGGCGGAAAAACAGACCTTTGGCTGCTCTGCTGAAAGAAACCCTGTTTCAGGTTCCAGGGAGCAACGTGCCATCCTGTTCAATTTTTTCACCCCCCGCAACACTTTTTTCCTGAATAGTGGCTGTTTTGACCAGATCGCGCTGGACAATATGCAGGGCTGGGGGCACTATTATCGGGCATCTCTGTAGTCGCAGGAAAAAGTGATTATTGTCGTCCAAACCAGACTATTGGCGGGGGCGAAACCGGGCAGCGCCCGAAAATAGACCGATCGGGAGGAATAGCGATCCCTTCCGAGGCCAGGAGGAAATCATGGGAAAAAAATCCAAGAAGGGGGATGAACCCAGCGGCAAGATTCTGGGACGTCTGGAAGATCAGACCAAAGAGCTTCTCGATCAGCTCTCTGCCCGCCAGGCAGCCTTACTGCGTAAAATCGCTGCCCAGGAGCAGGAAAACAACGAACAGCTGGAACAACTCTCCAACCGCAACAGAGCCCTCCTGGGCAAGGTCGCCGAACAGGAAGGACAATTGGAGCAACTCGCAGGCCGCAACGACGCCCTGCGGCACAAGGTGGCTGAAGGAGAAGGAGAGACCGACCAGCTGTCCGAACGCAACGCGGCCCTCCTACGCAAATTTGCCGACCAGGAAAAGCAGCTGGACCAACTTGCCGAACGCAACGCAGCCCTCCTGCGCAAAGTTTCCGATCAAGGCCAACAGCTCTCGGATCGCAACGATGCCCTGCTCAAAAAAGTATCCGCACTGGAAGAGCACTCTCAACAGCTGGCTGATCGCAACGATGCCATTCTACGCAAGCTGAAATCGATGACACCTGCAGGCGATTGGGAAAACGAAAACTGAAACCAAGGTTCGAAAAAAACGCACCCTGCAAACAAAGCCCCCCTGTTGGGCCCATCCCATCAGGGGGCAAATGCATGATCTCACAGGGACGTGAGGTCCCCACCACGCAAACCGGGATGTCGACGACCCAACGGCTTGGAGTCTTGCCGATTTTGCTCCAAGAAACCCCTGTTTTATCTCAAGAAAAATCGATCAAAAAAGCAGTTTCAGCCCAAAAATTCCCCGACCAACAGGCTCTTAAGACAGCGCAACCAAACCCTCACCAGCTCCGAGGGGTAAAATCCCCATCGTTGGCCAGGGCAACACTTTCTCCGGACTGAACAATCACAAAAAGCCCCTGACCCCGGGCGTAGGATTCGGCCTTTTCATCAGAAACAATCCCCGCCACCGCCCCCATCACCCGATAGCCATGGTATTGGGGGAAAAAGCCCTTGAACGCTTCGAGCCGTTGCAAATGGTCCCGCACATCAGCGACCGTCAGAGTGGATTTAACCTCCACCAGTACCACCGCTTCCCGATTGACAACCAGAATATCCACCTCCATATTGCTGCCGTCATCCCGCTTGCCCTTGACCCTTTGGGCAACCTGATGCACCGGAATCCCCCACTGGGCAAACAGGGTTTCACACCCCGGAGCCACCAGATTTTCGACAAATTGACCCCACTTGCTGGTGAGCCCACCGATCTGACGGGCCAAATCTCCCAGTACCCGGTCGGTTTCCCTCCGGGATTCAAGGTTCATCCGCTCCATCTTTTCCTGGGATTCACGGAACATTCGATCCGTCTCCTGAAACTTCCGATCCGTCTCCGCAAACTTCCGATCCGTTTCCGCACTCCTGAGGCGGTTTTCCTGGATCGTTTCCTGGAGTAATTTCCAAACACTTTCAAAAGTCGCCGTTTCACTCATCGAAGGGGCTCCTGATCGTCAAAGTTCGGGCTCTCTACTATCCTACTGGATTCACGCCCATCTTGAAATAAGGAAATATCCTTGCATTTCAATGCGCAACGTCAAAACCCTCTCTAACCATCCCCAAATCGGATAAAAACCTGCTGACAACTAAATATCCTGTCCTTTTTTATTCCGAACGCCTACCATCAATGCTTCAATGCCCCCCTCTTACATACGACTACGCATCCGGGAGGTGGTTCGGTTCAGACGGTGGATGAGTATTTCAATGATGTGGTCCTTGATTTTTTCCCGAATTTCGGTCCCCAGGCGCTTCATCAAATCCTGATCCAATTCCAACACCACCACCTCACCATCAGCCACCACACTGGTACTTCTGGGAGAGTCGGTCAGGAAAGCCATCTCCCCGAAAAATTCTCCGGGGCCCAAGCGGGCAATTTCAGCGCGCCTTTTGAGAATGGTGACGTGACCGATCAAAAGAATGAAAAAGGAGGTGTCCCGGCTGCCTTCCATGATGATCTGGGAGCCGTTGCGGTAGGTATGAAAATTGGTGGAGTGGCCGGAGAGCCGCTTTTTTTCGTAACCGGAAAGACGCTCGAAAAATTCCAGCCCTGCCATCAAGGCGATCACTTTTTGTCGATCCAGCCTGGTTTGTGCCATTGCCTCACTCTCCTGGAATCTCCCGGATACCCATCCCTCACGCCTTTATCAAAGCTCAACCCAGCCCGGCCTGACCAGATGATTTAGCCAACCTGCCCGGCCCGTGTCAATTGGCTCGACTCACCCGTGCATCCGAGAGTCTCAGCCGCCACCCAAAAGCCGTCGGTGCTCCACCATCAGGCAGAGATCCTGAACGCTACGCAGCCCCCCCCGCAGGGCGACCTTCATGGCATCTTCATTGACAATGCCTGATTGCAGCCACAACAGTCCGGCACCAATGGCCACAGCTCCATGGGCGATAGGGGGGGTCTGATCGGCACGGCGGAAAACATCGACGATATCCACTGCGACATCTCCGGGAATTTCCTTCAGGGAGGGATAGCTTTTTTCCCCGAATATCTCCATTCCCCCCGGGCGAATGGGAATGATGCGGTAGCCGGCCTGTTGCAGATAGTGGGCCACCCGATAGGAGGCGCGACCGGGTTTGGGGGAGAGACCCACCACGGCTATCACTTTGGCCGCTTGTAGAATTCGGGTCATGGTCGTGTCATCGAGGGTATTCATGGAAGTTAATCTCCTGGGATTCGTGTAGATAGCCAAAAAAGACCGACTGGCAAGATCGTTTTGGCTTAAACATCTCCACCGGAGGTCTCCCACCGATGGGGCTTTGCCAGAGATCTCATTGTGACGGCATTCCCGGCTTTGCTTTACGTTCCATGCCAACAGCCATCCTGGCTATCTGTCTGTTTGGCAAAAATGACAGGCCTTTTGGTAAAATGGAAAGCCCGCTGACAGGATGGCTGCCAGCTGCTCTCACGCCTTCCCTGTCACCGTCAATTGCACTCCTTGCGACCACTTTCCAGGCCTCCGATGGTCCAAAAAACCCGATCCTCCCCCGTGGGGGTATGGACCAGCCTGAATCGGCTGGAGACACAGAGGGGGTGGCCATCACCGGTACGCAAGGGAAGAGAAATTTTCTCCAGGGTGCCGCAATTTTGCAGCAGCACCGTCACCGCATGCCACAGCTGTGGATCGGTGGAAAAGGCCGAAACACTCCGCCCCACCCAGCTCTCCGCATCCAGCCCCAACGCTTTGGCCCCTTTTTCGTTCAAAGCCAAAATCCGGTGCTCCCCGTCGGGCTCGAACCAGATGGCTGGTTGTTCGATATCCTCCGGGTTCATCACTGCCCGCCGGGAGTGGGCGGAATGGCTCATCTGTCGCAAAATATCGGTTTGAGTCAAAAGACCGATCAACGTCCCATCCGGGGTAAGAACCGGAACCCGTCTGTGTCCGGTTTTTTTGAAAAAATCCACCGCATAAAGCAGGTCCCGATCCGGCTCGATGGTGATGGGATCCGAGCGCATGATGGATTCAACACGCGCCTCGGGCTGCCAGTTGCCCGAGACCCAATGGCGCAAAACATCCCCCTCGGTCACCATGCCCGCAAGCCCGGTCTCGCCCTCTTTTTGCAGCAAAATACAACCCAAATGGCGTGAGACCACCTCTCGGGCCGCCGCCATGCAGGTGAAGGGCAAGGTCACGATGGCGGATTTTTTTCCGAGAATATCCTGCACACGATAGTGGGAGAGCAGTTTGGAGCGGGGCAGCGCTGTGAGGATCTGCTTCTCCATGATCCCGCCGGAGAGCAGTTCATCTTCGTTCATCACCGGAAAACGGCGAAAACGGCGCTGGTTGTAGAGTTTCAGGAGTTCCTGGCACTGGGTATCTTCATGGACCACCTGGGGGGAAGAAATGGGCAGATCCCGAATGAAGGTGGTGTGGGGATCCCGGCCCCGGACCAGCCATTTGAGCAGATCAAACTCGGTCACCAGCCCGGTCAGGGCCATATTGTCGAGCACAACCGCAAAACCGGGAGCCTGCTGGACCATGCGGCGAGCTGCCTCCATGAGGGTCACACTGGGCGAGAGGGTGGCAACATCGGGGAACATGCATTGGCGGACGACGCTCATTTTTTCTAGAGACCTTTTTTGTCTGATTGGCAGATTTTCTCTGATTGGCGGTGGTAACCTGTCTGGAATAGACTATTATGTTGTAAATTGCTTCAAGTTTCCCTGTTTTTTTTTGAGGTTCGTCTTGACTCCCCTTTGAGTGACCACTGACCGGTATGCTGGAACAAGCCAAAAACACCCTGCGATTGGAAGCCCAATCGATACTCGCCATGGCCGAGCGCCTGGATGAACGATTCCTGCGTGCGGTAGAGATTCTTTTTGCCTGCCGAGGTCGTGTGGTCGTCACCGGCATGGGCAAGTCGGGACTCATCGGGGCCAAACTCGCAGCCACTCTCGCCTCCACCGGTACCCCGGCCTTTTTTCTCCATCCCGCTGAAGGGAGTCATGGGGATATCGGCATGGTGACCAACCGGGATGTGGTCATAGCCCTCTCCAACAGCGGCGAAACCTGGGAGGTCAACGCTCTCTTGCCGGTGATCAAACGTCTGGGGGTTCCCCTGATCGGCCTGGTGGGCCATATCCACTCCACCCTGGGGCGGATGAGCGAGGTGGCGTTGGATGTTTCGGTCGCCCAAGAGGCCTGTCCGTTGGGGCTGGCCCCCACCTGTTCCACCACGGCGGCCCTGGCCATGGGGGATGCCCTGGCGGTTTCATTATTGGAGCGTCGGGAGTTTCGCTCTGATCAATTCGCCCTCCTCCATCCAGGTGGCAGTCTGGGTAAAAGGCTCCTGCTCCGGGTCGCTGATGTCATGCATGAGAAGGAAAAAATTCCTTTGGTGGATCAAGCCGCCACCATGCACCAGGCGATCCTGGTGATGACGGCCAAACGCTTCGGCATGACCGGCGTGACCAACGGCCACGACCGGGTGGTGGGGATCATCACCGACGGCGATCTGCGCCGGGGGCTGGAAGGGGGCGAGGCTCTGCTCTCAAAACAGGCCCGTGAATTGATGACCCCCGACCCCAAAACCATCAACCCGGAAGCGTTGGCGGTGGAGGCGGTCAAATCCATGGAGGAGTCCCGCATCACCAGCCTTTTCGTCATGGATCAGGATAAACTGGTGGGGCTGATTCATCTCCACGATCTTTTGGCAGCGGGGTTGATGTGACACTTTTCCAATCACCGAAATCCATCAGGAGGCCCCTGTGAGCTCCCCCTGGCCTGCGACATTGCTCAACCGCGCCCGTCGAATCCGCCTGGTAGCCCTGGATGTGGATGGGGTTTTGACCGATGGCGGTCTCTATCTCAACGATGACGGAGTGCAGATGAAACGCTTTTATGTCGGCGACGGCATGGGCATTCGCCTGCTGCTGGATGCGGGCATCTCCGTCGGTTTCATCACCGCCCGCCACTCCCGCCTGGTGGAGCTGAGAGCCCGGGAATTAAATCTCTCCTTCTGTCACCAGGACGTCAAAAACAAATGGGCCCGACTCAGCCATGAAATGAAACAACAGGGTATCGACGCGGCCGATTGCGCCTATATGGGGGACGATCTGGTGGATCTCCCGGTACTCACCCGGGTGGGATTCGCCGCAGCCCCGGCAGATGCCCGGCCCCAGGTGTGCTCACGGGTCCACTGGGTCGCCAGCCTGGGAGGTGGACGGGGAGCGGTTCGAGAGATGGCCGAAGGCATTCTCCAGGCCCAGGGTGCCTGGGAAGCCATTTTAAAGGCGATGGTGGAAAAGCGATGACGGATACCGCTAAAACCAAGCCACCCCCCCACTTCCAAATGCGCCAGCAAATGCTCCGGGAGCCATTCAAGGGAAGTGCTGGAAGGGATGGTCGCAACAACGCGACTACAATCGAAAAAAGTGTGAACAAAAACGTGGATGGGGATACCCATACCTATCCCCTGAGCCATCGTTGCAGTCGGGTCCGGAGTTGCCATCACCGAGCCCTGCCCGCGTTACGAGGAGAGGAGAGACGGTGCAAGGCCACCATCTGAAATATCTCTTTCTGGCCTTTTCTCTCGGCATTGCCCTGACCATCGGCTGGTATCTCCAACGGCCCGTGGCCCTGGAAGCCAGGGATGGTTTGGAGATCCAGGCCAAGCTGGGAATCGACGGCCCTCAGGTGACCGATATCCGGCTGGTGCAGTATGACGAAGAGCAGCGGACCAAATGGACCCTGACGGCTCCCAGCGCCGTGGAAGAGCCTGGAAACCGCATCGTGGTCCAGGATCCCAGGCTCTCCATCTTTCGCAAACAGGGGTCTGAAATACGGGTCAGCGCCCATCAGGGGATCGTCGACAAAGCGACCAGGGAGATGACCTTCAGCCAGGAGGTACTGGTGGAAGATGGTGATACGGGCCGCCTCTCCACGGAACAGTTGCGATTTGATCCCGCCCAACGCATGCTTTATACCGATCATAAGTTTCGCTTCAAAGGCCATGGCATGCACTTGGCCGGGGAAGGATTGACCCTGCTACAGGATGAACGGCTTCTCAAGGTGAAACAGCGGGTCAAAATGGTTATCCCGAACGGTTTGGGGGGGGCCGTCTAGCGGTTCGGGCGGTCTGATCATTTGGGTAGTGGGCGGTCTGACGGTCTGGGATGCTCTGGCAATTTGAGCGGTGTGACGGTTTGGAATGCTCTGACAATTTGGGCGGTCTGACAACTTGGGCAGTCTGACGGTTTGGGGAGTTGGTTTAACCATGCAGACATTAAAATACGATTCACAACAGCTACGCCTGCTTGTGGCACTCCTCTTACTGGTGCTGGGGTGTCAACCAGCGGCCGCTTGGGCCGAAGCGGGGGATCTCACCATCACCTCCAACAGCCTGGAGATGGACGACAAGAGACAGACCGTGGTCTTCAAGGGCAGTGTCAAGGCGATGGATGGGGAGATGTGGCTTGCGGCTGACAAAATGACGGTTCGCTACAACTCCGACACCCAGGCCCAAAAAACCGGTGAGCGCATTCGCTCCATTCGGGCCGACGGCAACGTGGTGATCAAAAATTCCGGCCACCACGGCATGGCCAGCGCCGCTGTGTATGAAATCAACGAGCGCACCCTGAAATTGCTGGGGGGTAAAAACAACGCGGTTATCAACAAGGGCAAGGACCGGGTGGAAGGTAAAACCATTCTATTGCGCATCGGTCAGGATCGCCGCATCGAAAAATCATCGGTTCTGGGGGAAAAGGGTGGCCGGGTCTCGGTGCGCATCTCTCCCAAGGGAACCTCGGGCTTTTCCGGAAAACCGTGACCCAATCCATGGCCAATCCTGATCCAAAAAACCACAAAGCCCCTCAAAACGATTCCCAATGCCTGCGGGTGGAGGAGATCAAAAAAAACTATCGGGGCCGCAAGGTGGTCCGCAAGGTCAGCCTGGAGCTGAATCGGGGGGAGGTGGTGGGACTGCTGGGGCCCAACGGCGCCGGTAAAACCACCACATTCTATATGGTGGTCGGCCTCATCGCCCCGGATGGCGGCTCCATCTGGATGGATGAGTGGGATGTCACCCGGGAGCCCATGTATCGCCGGGCCCGGGCAGGCATCTCCTACCTGCCCCAGGAGCCTTCGGTCTTTCGCAAAATGACAGTACGGGATAACGTCCTGGCCATCCTGGAGACCCTGCCACTCACCCGGGGACAGCGCCTGGAGCGCCTGGAAGAGCTACTGGTGGAGCTGGGCATCGCCCACCTCTCCCGCACCTACGGCTACACCCTCTCCGGCGGTGAGCGACGGCGGGTGGAAGTGGCCCGGGCGCTGGCCATCGAGCCCAAATATATTCTCCTGGATGAACCCTTTGCCGGCGTGGATCCTTTGGCGGTGGAGGATATTCAATCGATCATCCGCCACCTCAAAGCCCGGGGCATCGGCACCCTGATCACCGACCATAATGTTCGGGAAACATTGGGAATCTGCGACCGGGCCTATATACTTTCCGAAGGTCGGGTGTTGGCCCAGGGCAATCCGGAGCAGGTGGTCCATGATCCGGGGGTACGCAAAATGTATCTGGGAGAAGATTTCCGAATGTAGGATTCCCGGGCTTGGCGCTGCGTTTTGATCCCTCCCCCCCGACAGAACATTCGCTGTTTCCGCCACCGCTGCCGCCATCGCTTTCCTATCACTGATGGGGGCTTTAAAATAGCGACTGGGTCGTTGCCAAGAGGGTGTTTTTTTCTGGCTATAGCAAGCCTACCTAAAAATCAGACACTCTTCTCTGACTCGTCATCCCCGCGAAGGCGGGGATCCAGTGAGCTGATGATTGCCCTCTAAGGAAAAACCAAATCTTCAGAAAGGCCGGAGTTTTGCTGATAAAGTGAAGCAAGATTTGGAAAGTTCCGTGCCAGGCACTCTGGATTCCCGCATTCGCGGGAATGACGAAACAAGGGCAACGGCATATGTCCAATTCTTGATTCGAATGACTATAGCGTGTCAGGCTTCATTCCGGCTGAAGCGTGGGGCTTGGGCGCTTGTTGAATCATCCAAACGGGTGTAGCTGGCGGATTTTTTTGGCAGGATGGCTCATTTAAGCAACAAATCGGCCATTTAAGCGAAATAATCGGGTATTTCGACTTTAAGTAGCCGGTGCGGGATGTTAGGTTGTCTGGAGAGGCGGCCTGAAAGGATCATCAGGCTGGGTAACACCAAACACGCAAAGGACCGCAAATGGCGCTGGGGTTGGAACTAAAGCTACGAATGGGAATGCAACTGGTGATGACGCCCCAGCTGCAGATGGCCATTCGACTCCTGCAGATGTCCAGCCTGGAGCTGGCTGATTACCTGCAGGAGGAGCTGGACAAAAATCCCCTGCTGGAGCGGGCCGACGATGGCTCGGGGAGCAGCTCGGAGGTCCAGGAAGCCCAGGAAACCCCGACCCCCACCCAGGAATCTCCGCCGGAACAGTCAGCCAAAAAAGAAGAAGCCCCCACCGACAGCGCCACCAGCGAAACCCAGCTCAACGATGAACTCCCCGTGGATGCCGACTGGTCGGATGTCTATGGTGATTCGGGCCCCGGCACCTACGAAAATTCCGGCTCCACCGAAGCCCCTCCCCTGGAAAACACCCTGACCCGAGGGGAAACCCTGGCAGACCATCTCACCTGGCAGCTGGGTGTATCCGCCATGAACGACCGGGAGCGGGAGCTGGGGCTGATTCTGATCGACGCCATCGACGACAACGGCTATCTCACCACCAGCCTGCAGGCGATGTCGGAACTGACCAGAATTCCCGAAGAGGAGCTGGAAGATGTTCTAACCCTGGTGCACTCCTTTGAGCCTGCCGGGGTTGGTGCCCGGGATTTGGCGGAGTGTCTGCGATTACAGCTCAAAAATCTCAAGATGGCCCGCCAGCCCTATACCGGGCTTCTGGAACATCTGAACGACCTGGCCCGGCGGGATTTTCGCAAGCTGCGGCGGATTCTCAAACTCAACGAGGAAGAACTCGCCGAAGCGGTAGCGGTGATTCACTCCCTCAACCCCAAGCCCGGGCTCGCCTTTGGTCACGACCACGCCAACTATGTCGCACCCGACGTTTTTGTCCGCAAACACGAAGGCAAGTGGGTGGTGGAGGTCAATCCCGACACCATGCCCAAGCTGCGCATCAACCGCTACTATCAGGATAACCTGAGCAGCCGGGCCTCGGCTTCGGACAAGCGTTTTTTAACTGAAAATGCCCGTTCCGCCCAGTGGCTGATCAAAAGCCTGGAACAGCGGGCCTCTACCATCTACCGGGTGGCGGAGTCCATCGTGCGTTTTCAGCAGGATTTTCTCGACCACGGCCAGGAATATCTGAAACCCCTGATCCTCAAGGATGTGGCCGACGACATCGGGGTACACGAATCCACCACCTCCCGGGTCACCAGCAACAAATATATGCACACCCCCCGGGGTATCTTTGAGCTGAAATATTTCTTTTCCTCCTCCCTCTCTTCCCCCACCGGGGATACCCACTCCTCGGAAGCGGTCAAATATAAAATCCGCAAGCTGGTGGACAGCGAACCGCCCAGAAGGCCTTTTTCAGACGAAAAACTGGCCCGGCTTCTCCAGGAGCAAGGGGTGGAGGTGGCTCGACGGACGGTTGCCAAATATCGGGATTCCATGGGAATACCCTCTTCTTCCAGACGCAAGCAACTCTCCTGACGCCAGGAATCCTCCCTTAAGAGGGGTGGGTAAGCCTGCTGTCCGGAAACACCGACGGCAACGGGACCGGCAAAAAAACGAAGAAAAACAGAACAGGAAACAACCCGAGGGGGGGCAGACTCAGGGGGAGCTTATCCTCCCTGCCGACGATGGTTATTACCAACCCTGGACGGGTCAAAAACAAAAAAACCAACCAGAGACCACTCTGGCGTTTATAAAACCAATCGGATCAGACTTTCAGCAACGAAGCTCAAACCATCATGCAAATGCAACAGCTATTGGCTCCATCCCGGGTTATCGTCGATATGGCGGTGGATGACAAGAAGGCGGTCCTCTCCCAGATGGCCGAAATCCTGGCGGCAGACCTGCCCGACGTCTCTGCCGGAGAAATCTTGCAGGTCTTCAAAGAACGGGAACAACTGGGCACCACAGGCATCGGTCAGGGCATTGCCATTCCCCACGGCAAACTGGTGGGGATCACCACGCCCATGGCCGCTCTGGCGCGGGTTTCCGGGGGGATCGATTTTGACGCCATGGATGGCAAGTCAGTGCACCTGGTGATGGCGCTGCTTTCGCCTTTGGGCTCCAGCGTTCCCCACCTGAAAGCCCTTTCGTCCATCTCCCGCCTGTTACGCAGCCAAGCCTCCCGGGATCGACTCCTGGCAGCCTCGGATGCCCAGGCGCTCTTTGAGGCCACTTTGGCGTTCAACGAGGAGTGATGGTGAAGCCCCCCCAAAAAATCCGTCGCTTGGTCCTGGTTGCCGGGATGAGTGGTGCGGGCAAATCGAGTGCTCTGAAATATCTGGAGGATCAGGGCTTTTACTGGATGGACAACCCGCCCATGCAGCTCATCATCCCCTTTGTGGAACACTTTTTCGATGAAGAGGACCATTTTCGTCAGGTCGCCATCGGCATTCATATCCGCAACCGGGACTGCCTGGCCACCTTTACCAGCTTTCATCAACGCCTGGCGGCCATGGCCGAACGTTTTGAAATGATTTTTTTGGAGGCGGGTTTCGAACGCCTGGTCACCCGCTATCGGGAAACCCGTCGGCGCCACCCCCTGGCCCAGGGCCGCACCGTGCGGGAGGCGATTTTGCTGGAGGCTTCCTGGCTTGCAGGGGTGCGGGCCATGGCGGATCTGATCATCGACACCTCCCACATTACGGTCCATCAACTCAAGGAGCGCCTGGACCAGCTGTTTCAAGAAGGTGAAGGCGACGATCTGCGGGTCTTCATCCGCTCCTTCGGGTTTAAATATGGCACCAACACCGACGCGGACATGGTGCTGGACGGGCGTTTTTTGGCCAATCCCTATTATGACCCGCAACTGCGCCCCCTCACCGGTTTGGATGAACCGGTGAAAAATTTTTTGGAGCAGGAGGGGGAGGCGCAACTTTTTCTCGACCATCTCCAATCCCTCTTCACCTATCTGATCCCCCGCTATCGTCAGGAAAAAAAACGCTATCTCACCGTGGATATCGGCTGTACCGGAGGGCGTCACCGTTCGGTCTATCTGGTGGAGCGGCTGGTGGAACGACTTCGGGAGCAGGCGGGCTATCAAGTTTTGATTCAACACCTGGATGTGGCCCGGGAGACCCCCCGGGGCTCCAGAGGCTCCTAGGAGTGCGCCATGCCCCAACGGGAAGTGACCATCATCAACCGCCTGGGGATGCATACCCGGGCTGCCGCCAAGTTTGTCAAGGCAGCGGCCCTCTATGAATCGGAAATCCGCTTGATCAAGGGCGATATTGAGGTGGACGGCAAGTCCATCATCAGCATCATGATGCTGGCTGCAGCCAAAGGGGACCGGGTGATTATTCGCGCCATCGGATCGGACGAACAGAAAGCTTTGGAAGATCTCTCAAAATTGATCGGCAAAAAATTCGGCGAAGATCGCAAAGGACGATGACCGGCCCTTCCGACACATCCCGGCCTGCTTCCCCCCCTGAACCAAAAAGCTCTTCTGGAGTCTTGAATGGTGCCCAAGCCCATGGCGAGCCGGGAAACAGTTCCCTGCCCGGCCCCGACCTCTCCCCGGAGTCCACCCTGCGGGGTATTCCCGTCTCTCCGGGGATCGCCATCGGTACAGCTCACCTCATCGCCCGGGGCATGCCCGACTCTCCGGAATATTGCGTCACCCCCGACCACCTGGATGGCGAACGACAGCGTTTTTTCGATGCCGTCACACTCTCCTGCCAGCAGATTCAGGAAATCCGTGATCGCCTCAAAGGAGGCAAGCACAACCAGGAGATGCTCTACATCCTGGAAGCCCATCTGCTGATCCTGGAAGACAACCAGATGCGCCAAGGACCTCTCGCCCATATCAACAACCAACGCTGCAATGCCGAATGGGCGGTGAAACGCTATCTGGGGGATATCATGGCGGTCTTTGACCGCATGGAAGACAGCTATCTGAGGGAAAAAAAGCGGGATATCGAAGAGGTCGGCAAGCGGATTCTCAACAACCTCATGGGCAACCGTTTCGAAACCTTTTCCGACTTTCCCGAGCCGGTCATCCTGGTGGCCCAGGAGTTTACCCCGTCGGACACCCTCCTGATGGATCAGGATAAAGTCCTCGGTTTTGTGACCGAAGTGGGGGGGCGCACCTCCCACACCGCCATCCTGGCCAAATCCCTGGGCATCCCTGCCATTGTCGGGGTAAAAGGAGCTACCAGCCAGGCCCGAACCGGTGACCGGTTGGTGGTGGACGGCCTCTCGGGCAAAATGGCCATCAACCCCGGGTTGGGGGCGATTGACCGTTTTGAAACCAGGCGCAACAGCTTCCGCTCCTACCGCAAGCAGATGATTCAGGAGAGCAGTGAGCCAGCCCTCACCAAAGATGGCCACCGGGTTCGTCTGAAAGCCAATATCGAATTTTCCCACGATGCCAAAAAAGCCACCCTCGTCGGTGCCGATGGCATTGGACTCTATCGCACCGAACACCTCTACATGAACCGCACCACCCTGCCCAGCGAAGAAGAGCTTTATCAAGCTTTTCTGGAGGCGGGAAAAGTGATGACGGGTGGACCGATCACCATTCGCACCATCGATGTGGGGGGAGAAAAACAGGCGGACGCCTTTCGCCTCAACCGGGACAGCTCCGGTATCAATCCAGCCCTGGGGCTGCAAGCGATCCGCCTCTGCCTGAGGCAGGAGAAGGCGGTTTTCAACACCCAGCTGCGTGCCCTCCTGCGCGCAAGCGCCAAGGCGGACATCCGCATTTTGCTCCCCATGATCACCGGTCTGGAAGAGCTGGAAGAGGCTCTGGAACTGCTGGCGGAAGCCAAGGAAGCCCTGGTGCGGGAGGATATCCCCTTTGATCCCGGGATTCAGGTGGGGATCATGGTGGAGGTTCCTTCGGCGGCTCTGTGTGCCGACCAACTCGCCCCCCGGGTCGATTTTTTCAACATCGGCACCAACGATCTCATCCAGTTTGCTCTGGCCGTGGATCGGATGAACGAATCGGTCGCCTATCTCTATGCCCCTTCCCATCCAGCGGTTTTACGCCTCATCGACATGACCGTACGAGCAGCCCGTTCCCACGGCATTTCAGTCTCCCTCTGTGGTGAAATGGCCGGTGATCCCCGTTTTGCGGTGCTGCTGGTGGGCATGGGTCTGGATGAGCTTTCCATCACCCCCAACTGCCTGCCCATGATTCGCAAAACCATTCGGGAGGTTGAACATAAAAAGGTCGTTGAACTAGCCCGATCGGTGATGGAGCGCAACTCCCACGAATCGATTACCGCTCAACTGGGGGAATTTCTCAACGATAATCTGGGTTCTGACCACATCTTTCACTGACCCTTTTTCAAAATCCTCTTTCCCTGGAACAAGCTATTTATCAATCACTTGATCTTTCATTCTTCCCCCGTCACGACGCTTCCGACACCAAAATCAATGGACAAATTATCGATAGCGAAGAGGTTCTGCCTTGTGATATTCTGTGGAATGGTCATCAAGGACACTTGGCCAGGATCCACCTCCGACCCTTTTTCCCCTGGCCCTTTCGATTAATCCTTTTGAATGATCCTTCTTTTTTTCCATCACTTCATCCCCATTCGGAGCTTCATCCATGAGCCGACAATTCCTCTTCACCTCCGAGTCCGTTTCCGAAGGTCATCCGGACAAGATGGCCGATCAGATATCCGATGCTGTTCTCGACGCCCTCCTCACTCAGGATCCCAAAAGCCGCGTCGCCTGCGAAACCATGATCTCCACCGGCTTTGTCACCATCGCCGGTGAAATCACCACCGATGCGGTGGTGGACTATACCCAGACTGTCCGGGACACCGTTCGTGAGATTGGCTACACCTCCTCCGACATGGGCTTTGATGCCGACTCCTGTGCGGTGTTGGTCTCCCTGGACAAACAATCTGTGGATATCGCCCAAGGGGTGAACGAAGGAGAAGGGATCGATCTCGACCAGGGAGCCGGTGATCAGGGACTCATGTTCGGCTACGCCGTCAAAGAGACCCCGGTGTTGATGCCCGCCCCCATCCACTATGCCCATCGCCTGGTGGAAAAACAGGCCCAGGTCCGCAAGGCAGGTAAGCTGGCCTGGCTGAGACCCGATGCCAAGAGCCAGGTGACCATCCGCTATGTGGACGGCAAACCCCAAGAGATCGATGCGGTGGTGCTCTCCACCCAGCACGACCCGGATGTGGACCACAAAACCCTGGAAGAGGCGGTGATTGAAGAGATCATCAAGCCCACTCTGCCCCCCGAACTCCTCAAGGGGGATGCCAAATATTATATCAATCCCACGGGACGCTTTGTCATTGGTGGCCCGGTGGGGGATTGTGGCCTGACGGGGCGCAAGATCATTGTCGACACCTACGGCGGTACCGGCCACCACGGTGGCGGCGCTTTTTCCGGCAAGGATCCCACCAAGGTCGACCGCTCCTCCGCCTATATGGGACGCTATGTGGCGAAAAATATCGTCGCAGCCGGTCTCGCCTATCGCTGTGAGGTGCAAGTGGCCTACGCCATCGGTGTGGCCAATCCGGTTTCGATGATGGTGGATACGTTTGGAACGGGCACCATCCCCGATGCCAAAATCGAACAGCTGGTTGCCGAGGTGTTTGACATGCGCCCCAAAGCGATCATCCAGCAGCTGGATCTCTTGCGCCCCATCTACCGCCAAAGCGCCGCTTACGGCCACTTTGGGCGTGAGATTGCTGATTTTACCTGGGAAAAAACCGACAAGGCCCAAGCACTCAAAGATGCCGCCGGCCTGTAAGCTTCAAACGCTAACCAAACACGACTCTCTAAGCTGGCAAGGATACTTTAATGAGCTCCGCATCGAATCTACAACGGGCCGACGCCTCTTTTACCGACTACAAGGTGGCAGACATTTCCCTGGCCGAATGGGGCCGCAAGGAAGTGGCCATCGCTGAAACCGAAATGCCTGGATTGATGGCCCTCCGGGAAGAGTACAAGGGGAAAAAACCTCTGGCGGGCGCCCGCATTGCCGGCTGTCTGCACATGACCATCCAAACCGCCGTGCTGATGGAAACCCTGGTGGATCTGGGGGCTGAACTGCGCTGGTCCTCCTGCAACATTTTTTCCACCCAGGACCACGCCGCTGCGGCCATGGCTGCGGCCAATATTCCCACCTTTGCCTGGAAGGGAGAGACCGAAGAGGAGTTTTGGTGGTGCATCGACCAGACCATCAAAGGCCCTGACGGCTGGGTGCCCAACATGATTCTGGATGACGGCGGAGACCTGACGCTGGTGCTGCACCGCCCGGAATATGCTGAGCTTATGAAAGGTGTCCGGGGCCTCTCCGAGGAGACCACCACCGGGGTGCATCGTTTGAATGAAATGATGCAGGAGGGCTCCCTCAAAGTGCCCGCCTTCAACGTCAACGATTCGGTCACCAAATCCAAATTTGACAACCTCTACGGCTGCCGGGAATCATTGATCGATGGCATCAAGCGGGCCACCGATGTGATGATCGCGGGCAAGATTGCCGTGGTCTGCGGGTATGGAGATGTGGGCAAGGGGTGTGCTCAGGCCTTCCGGGGCATGGGTGCCACCACCTGGATCACCGAGATCGACCCCATCTGCGCCCTGCAAGCCTCCATGGAAGGCTACCGGGTGGTCACCATGGAGGAAGCCGCAAGCCAAGGGGATATCTTCGTCACCACCACCGGTAACGTCGATGTCATCACCCGGGCCCACATGGATGTGATGAAGGATCAGGCCATCGTCTGCAACATCGGCCACTTTGACTCGGAAATCGACATCGCCGGTATCCGGGATCTCACCTGGGAAAACATCAAGCCCCAGGTGGATCATGTGATCTTTCCGGACGGCAAACGGATCATCGTGCTGGCAGAGGGACGCCTGGTCAACCTGGGCTGCGCCACGGGTCACGCCAGCTTCGTGATGTCCAACTCCTTCACCAACCAGGTGATGGCCCAGATCGAACTCTGGAACAATCCCGACCAATATCCGGTGGGGGTGTATGTGCTGCCGAAAAAGCTGGACGAAAAAGTCGCCCAACTGCACCTGGGCAAGCTGGGGGTCAACCTGACCAGATTGACTCCGAAGCAAGCGGAATATATCGGCGTCTCCCAGGATGGCCCCTTCAAGCCAGAGGCTTATCGGTATTGATACTCCCTTCCCGAGATGGTGCGGCCCTCACCAAGGCCGCACCATCTCGGATATCAGAACCACACTATTACGCTTTATCAAGGAAAAACAGATGTCTGTTGATCTTGAGACTGCTGCCAAAATAGCTCAAATTGTCATAGCGATCGCTGCTTCAATCACTACAGCTAGCTTGATCTTGTTATGGAAACAGCTAAAGCAAACGCAAGAGCAGACCAGGAAAGAACATGAAAGAGTCTCCCGCAAAAAGTCGCTCTTTTGGAAACGTGATGCCGTGCCTGGATCCTGGATTTATGGTATGATTTTTCAG
>JADFZT010000053.1 GCA_015232395.1 Magnetococcales bacterium
CGCGAACCTTTCCAAACCTTCAGTAACTTTCTGCAAAATAAGCAACTTACAGAACATTTTGTTTTTTCCTTGAGGGTTGTGATTCTCTCTCTGGATCCCCGCCTTCGCGGGGATGACGAGTCAGGGAAAAGTGTCCAACTCTGAGGTAGACCTACTATATTTTTTACAAAACGGAGCTTTTTGATCCGAGAGAGGGGATTTTTTCCGATATTGGGAATTTTTGAATCTATTTACAGTCTATTTCAGTAGAGAGTATTTACAAAAAGGCAGGCAAAAAGCTCTCTGGATTGGAATCCAGCCAGGAAGGTTGATGAAAAATCCGGATGGCTTGCTGAAACGCTCAGAGTGCGTTGCTCTCCCTGCCTGGACAAGCAATCCCCCCCTTTCCAAAAGAGCGAAAACAACCTTCAATCAGTGTGCTTTTTTCTGGGCCAGATGGCTGGAAAAAAGGATTTGGAACTCATTTTCATTTACACTGTTACAAATTTGATATAAATCTTTCAGACAAGCTTGGGAAACTTTCTGGTCTATCCCTGAAAAAAACAGCTTCCATGGGCTGGAGCATGGCCTGATTTTCAGAGGCTGTTGGGGGACGGATTTGGAAGATTTAAGCAACAACAATTTTTTTTATCTCCCCATCCTCGACCGCTTTTGAGGAGTGAAGCTGGTCGGTTGAGAGAGGCTCCTGAAATCTGCCTGCATCTGCTTGATGGAAAAAGGTGACATCCTCTTGCAAAAATGGGTTGTGGCTATTTTTTTGGACCATTTTCATACATTGGCCCGGTTACGGTTTAATTTCATTATTTTTTAGAATAAAATTCGATCAATAGCGTGTATCTCCTTAAATTAGCGCGTCCCCCCTCAATAAAGAGGAAAGAGAAACGCCCGTGAAAGATATCCTCATTGATGCGATCGATCAGTCCGTTCAGGAAATCGCCTCGACCATGCTTTTTTTGGATGTGATCTCAGGACCGGGCATTGCCAAACCATCGGGCGTTCCTTACATGCCAGCCCCTTCCGAAGTCTCTTCCATCGTCGGTTTGAGCGGCGGGGTGGGTGGGGGAGTGCGTTTGGCTTCCACCAAAGTGGTCGCGTGCCAGCTCTCCAATGCCCTGGCTGGTGAAAATCTGGGCTCTTTTTCCGAAGACACCAAAGATGCCTTTGCCGAAATCTGCAATATTCTGGCGGGGGGCATCAAGGGCAACATGGAAAAGAGTGTCGGCGAAATTCATCTCTCTCCCCCTTCAGTCATTCTCGGCAGCGATTTTCTCATCAACTATAAAAGCGACCTGGAGAGCGTCCGGCACTTTTTCAGTCTGGATGGGGACTCCTTCTATGTGGAAGTCTTTTTCCAACAAGAGAAAAAAAAGGATCTCCGGATAGATATGGCCCTGACCGAAACAACCGTCACCATCCTCGATGATCTGTGCGAAAAAATGGGCATGACCCGGTCAGAGGTGATTATCAAATTTATCGAAAGCGGCAACAGCTTTCTCAGTCAGTTCAAGACCTGAACCCGGGCCAATGGGTCGATTTTCCCGGCAACCATTTCTGGCCAACCCGTTTCTATCCGAACTTTCCAAAAGGGCGGACCAAGACAAGCACCAATTGATGACAGATGAATCCAAGGAAACTCGTGGGTTGGAGGAGATGGCGGGAAAAACTGCCTGGCTGAAAGGCGAGGGATTTTTCCCCGGTGGGATTTTTATGGGTCTACAGCGATAAACAAAGCTTATCTGGGCAAAAACCCTCCTAGGTTGTTTATCTTTAACCTGACTGCCAACCAAAACAACTTTATCTTATGTTTTGATTGCAACTTCTAAAGTCCAAACGAACCCTCCACCACACCTATTGACCATGATCAGTTTGATTTTTTTCCAAGCCACCCGTCACCAGGCCGCCCAGAGTTCAAGCTAAGAGGGAGGAATGCTGCAATTTGCCACCGATGGAATGGAGAAGAGCCTGGCCTACCCGAGTTTTTATGACCCGGCGTTGGTCATCCTCTCCCTGTTTGCCGCCTATTTGGGGGCTTATTCCGGGCTCGCAGTGGTCCAACATCTGCGCCGGGAGAAAGAAGCACGGGCCTACTGGGCGTGGCTCGCTTTTGGTGCCCTGGCCCTGGGGAATGGTGTTTTTGGCATGCACTTTATCGGCATGCTCGCCTACACCCTGCCCATCCCGGTCCGTTTCGATCTATCCCTGACCGCTCTTTCCATTTTACCTGCGCTGCTTACTTCCGGCTGGATGCTCCATCTGGCTGGCCGCCAGAAGAAGAAAGGATCTCTACACTGGATCGGTGGTGCCATTGGCGGGGCAGGGATTGGTCTCATGCACTATACCGGCATGATGGCCATGGATCTGGAAGCCCGGATGGTGTTCGATCCCATCCTGTTAGTCCTCTCCCTGGTGGTAGCGGTGGTACTGGCTATTTTGGCGATTGAAGCACGGCCTGTTTGCCGAAGAGCAGGCCTTGATCCGGACAAGGGGTGGGGCCGCCACATCAGCCCCATGATCATGGGGGCCGCCATCTCCGGCATGCATTATATCGCCATGGGGGCCACCTGGTTTATACCTGGATCAGGACTATGCCAGCCGTCGGAACAGCTTCTTGACCCTCTCTCCATGGGGATGGGGCTTGCCATCACCTTTTTCATTCTGATCGCCTCGGCGATGTTGGTTCATTATATGTATGGGGGGCGGCAAGGGACCCAAAAGCGGGTCGAAGGGTTGGCCAATCTTTTTCAAAAGGAAAACAAATCCCTTTTTATCCGCAATCTGTCCATCATTTTGGGGGGATTTGCCCTTATTTTATGGGTGACCGCCTATATTCACGACGCTTCGGAGCAGACGGCGCAGGAATATGCCGGACAGCAGGAACTGCAGCGGGTTCTCAAGGGAGCCGCCCACGATCTTGAAGAGGTCATCTTCGATCTGGATCTGTTGACCAGAAGTGATGATTTGGCCGATTTTTTACGGAAAGTGGATGAAGAGAGCAAAGAATTTCTCACCCATCAGTTGCAGTTTCTGGCTCAGGAAAAGCGGGTGTACGACCATGTGCGCTTTCTCAATGAGGAGGGCATGGAGTTGATCCGCATCAACTCCGATCATTCCGGCAAAACCACCACTGTGCCCATCTCCAAGCTGCAATCCAAAAGTGAACGAGACTATTTCAAGGGTGCCATCAATCTGTCCAAAGGGGAGTTCCACATCTCCCGTTTTGATCTCAACGTGGAACATGGTCAGATACAAGAGCCGCACATGCCGATGATCCGTTTTTCAGCCCCGGTCTTTGATGGGGACGGTCGCAAGCGGGGCGTGATCGTACTGAATTATCTGGGAAATACGATATTGGATTCGATCCGGGATATTTTCAAGGATTCCGACAATCAGGTCTATCTCATCGACCAGGAGGGCTATTTTCTTCTGACTCCCCATGCCGGAGAGGCCTGGGGGTTCCTGTTTAAGCATGAGGCGACCTTTGAATCACGCTATCCGATGATGTGGAGCTATCTCCAACAGCGTCCCTCTGGCGCTTTCAGAACCCTCAACGGCCACTTTATTTTTGACACCCTGACTGTCTACATGCGGGACGACTTGAAAAAAAGGATCGAGCGTAACGAGCAAAAGTGGACGACCATCATCCATATCGATCACAACATGTGGTCGATGCAAAATCTGCGGGATCATCCCATCGCAGCCATCATTCTGCTGTGCAGCGGTTTAATGGCTTTTGCCATCGCCTGGATCGTGAGCCTGATCATGATTGCCCGCCAGCGTGCGGACCAGGCCAAAAAGGAAGTGATGCGGGAGCTGGAATTCCAGAAGCTGGCCCTGGACGAACATGCCATCGTTTCCGCTACCGACGTCAAAGGCAACATTACCTACGTCAACGACAAGTTTATCGCCATCAGCGGCTACGACGAAGCGGAGTTGATAGGCCAAAACCACCGCATGGTCAAGTCGGACGAGCACTCCCTGGCTTTTTACAAGGAGATGTGGAAAACCATCGCCAACGGTCGCCCCTGGCATGGCGAGGTGCGCAACTATAAGCAGGATGGCAGCTCCTACTGGGTCCGAGCCACCATCGTTCCTTTCCTGAACGAAAAGGGTAAACCCTTCAAATATGTCTCCATCCGCACCGATGTCACCGCCATGAAGGCGCTGGAAGCCGGGCTGTTGGAAGCCAAAGAAGCCGCAGAGGCGGCGGGCCGGGCCAAGAGCGATTTTTTGGCCAACATGAGCCACGAAATCCGCACCCCCATGAATGCCATCATCGGCTTGAGCCATCTCTGCCTGCAAACCCGCCTCACCAACCGTCAGAAGGATTACATCCACAAGGTTCACAACTCCGCCACCTCCCTGCTGCGCATCATTAACGACATTCTCGATTTTTCCAAGATCGAAGCGGGTCGGCTGGATATGGAGGCGATTGAATTTACCCTGGAGGAGGTGTTGGGCAACATCTCCTCCATGATCTCCCTGAAGGCCCAGGAAAAGAAACTTGAATTTCTCATGGAAACAGACCGGGAGATCCCACCGAGCCTGGTAGGGGATCCCTTACGTTTGGGGCAGGTGCTGATCAATCTGGCCAACAACGCCATCAAGTTTACCGAAGAGGGAGAGGTAGCGGTTATCACCGAGGTGCTGGAACAAGAGACCGAATCCGTCCATTTGCAGTTTACCCTCAGAGATACCGGCATCGGCATGACTCCGGAGCAGCAGGCGGGCCTCTTTCAAGCCTTTTCCCAGGCGGATAGCACCATCACCCGAAAATATGGCGGCACCGGTTTGGGGCTGACCATCTCCCAGCGTCTGATCGAAATGATGGGGGGAAGCATCCGGGTGGAGAGTGAACGGGGCAAAGGTTCCCGGTTTATCTTCGATGTCCACTTGGGGGTTTCAAACCGGGTGGTGGAAAAGAACCTGATCCCCTCTACCGATCTGCGGGGCATGAAGGTTTTGGCGGTGGACGACAACGACAGCGCCCGGGGCATCATGGCGGACTATCTCACCTCTTTTTCCTTCAAGGTGACCAAGGCCCGGGATGGCAAGGAGGCGATCATCGCCGTACAAGAGGCGGAGCTGGCCGAAGAGCCTTTCGACCTGGTGGTGACCGACTACATGATGCCGGAGCTGGATGGCATCACCGCTGCCGCCAAAATCCGCAAGGAGCTTGATCTTAAAAAACCGCCGGTGGTGATCATGGCCACCGCCTATGGGGAAGAGAGTGTCATCAAGCGTGCCGCCGAGGAGGCCCAGGTGTCGGGCTTCCTGGTTAAGCCCATCAGCCAGAGTCTCCTCTTTGAAGTGGTCATGGAGGCCTTTGGCAAAACCCGGCCAGATGGCAAAAAAGCGGGCAGGGATTATTCTGAAGGCAAGGATTTTCGGGCGGTGCTCTCCGGCGCAAAAATTTTGCTGGTGGAGGACAACGAGATCAACCAACAGGTGGCCCGGGAGCTGCTGGAGCAGGCCAACATCACGGTGGTACTGGCTGAAAATGGCCAGCAGGCACTGGATCTGGTGACCCGGGAAGAGTTCGATGGGGTGTTGATGGATGTGCAGATGCCGGTGATGGATGGCCTCACCGCCACCCAAAAGATTCGTAAAGAGGCGCACCTGTGGGATCTGCCCATTCTCGCCATGACCGCCAACGCCATGTCCGGAGATCGGGAGCGGTGTCTGGAGGCGGGTATGCAGGATCACATTGCCAAACCGGTCAATCCCAGCGACCTCTTTTCCACCCTGGCCCATTGGGTGAAACCCAGCGCACCCCAACCGCTGCCCTCTGCCACCGATTCGGCTGAAGGGACGGGAAAGGCTGCATCGACACAAGAAGCTGCAAACGAGCCGCCCCACATCCCGGGAGTGGATGTCCAAACCGGTTTAATGCGCATGGGGGGCAATCTCAAAGGCTATCTTTCTCTCTTGGGGCGCTTCCTTGAAAACCAGGGGGGAGCAGCAACAGCCATCCGCAATGCCCTGGAGATCCAGGATATGGAGACTGCCCAACGCCTGGCCCACACCCTGAAGGGGGTTTCCGGAGCCATCGGTGCGGAAAAACTGCAAGATTTGGCGGAAGTGCTGGAGTTTGCCATCAAGGATCGCAACCAAACGGTCAGTATTGATGGAGCCTTGGCTCAGGTGGGGGAAGCGTTGAGTGAAGTGTGTAGCGCCATCGACCAGGCCCTGCCAAAAGAGGCCTGTGAAATGGTGGTCCGGGATGAGACCGTCCCTGAGACACAAGAGTCGATCAGAGAGCGCAACAGCTGGCTACGAAAGGCCGCAGAACAATTGGCCATTTTTGATGCCGAGGTGGAAACCACCCTGGCTTCCCTGAAAAAAAGGCCTCTTTCCCCGGAGATGATCCAAGAGATAGCTGCCATCGAAAAAGCTGTTTCCCAGTATGATTTTGAAGGGGCTCTGGCCCAATTGGTCCAGTGTGCCCAACGGTTTGGGATCGATCTGGAGACAAGCGATGTCTGAGACGGCAGAAAAACCCATCATCCTGATCGTTGATGATTCCCCAGATAATTTGGACATCCTGAAAGCCACCCTGCGGGATGACTATATGCTCCGCCTGGCCATCAACGGCCCCCTGGCCTTGCGTCTTGCATCCATGATCCCCCAGCCGGACCTGATCCTCCTGGATATCATGATGCCGGAGATAGATGGCTATGAAGTGTGCCGCCAGCTTAAAAAAGATCCCGACACCCAGGAAATACCGGTCATTTTCGTCACCGCCCGTACCAGGGATGAAGATGAGCTGTTGGGGTTACAGATCGGGGCGGTGGATTATATCACCAAACCCATCAGCCCCTATGTGGTGCAAGCCCGGGTGAAGACCCATCTGGCGGTGCGTCAATTCAACCGGGAGATGGATAAACAAAACCGTCGTTTGAATGAAATCAACGATCGACTCACCGACAGCATGGAGCAGCTTTCTGCCTCTGAAGAACGATTTCGCAGCTTGGTTCAGACCATTCCCGACATCGTCTATAAGATCGATGCCGAGGGGCGTTTCACCTTCCTCAACAAATCCATCGAGCGGTTGGGCTATCATCAAACAGACCTGATCGGCAAGCACTTTACCGAAATTATCCATGGGAATGATGTCTCCCAGGCCTGCCTCACCAAGATTATCGATAAAATCGGCAAGGGCACACAGAACCCTGGACAAAAGGTGTTTGACGAGCGCCGCAGTGGGATGCGCATGACGGTGGGCCTGGAGTTGCGCCTGAAATCAAAATCCGGGGCGATGGCTGAAGCCATTGAGATCAAAAACATCACCCCCACCACCGTTAACGTCGAGGTCAACAGCACCGGGCTCTATGGCGACGTGGGGAGTGAAACCTCCTATCGCACCCGACAATATATCGGCACCGTGGGGGTGATCCGGGATGTCACCGACCGCCAGAAGGCCCAGAAGGCCTTTATGGAAGAGCGGATGCTCTTAAGACAACTGATTGATGCGGTGCCGTTACCGATTTTTTATCTGGAAAATCAGGGGCAGCTGATCTTTTCCAACGATGCCTTCAGAAAATTTACCCGGGTGGACGGGGATGATCTGGAGGGGGCCTTTCTCAAGGATCTCTTCGGCGAGGCGGAAAAAACCAGCCTGGAGAGTGTGCTTTCAGAACTGCTGGCGGATTCTCAGGCCCACCGGAGCCAAATCGAGATAGAGCTGACGGCGGGGGATGGCCAGCTGCATACCATGGATTTCATCCTCTCCAAATTTGAAAAATCCAACGTGGCGGTCAAACCGTCGATCATCGGTGTGCTGGTGGATGTGACGGAACAAAAGGAGTTCACCGCCGAGCTGATCCAGGCCCGTAAAAAAGCCGAAGAAGCGAGCCGAACCAAGGGGGATTTTTTGGCCAACATGAGCCATGAAATCCGCACCCCCCTCAATGCGGTCATCGGTTTTACCCATCTGTGTCAGCTCACCGATCTCACCTCCCAACAGAGCGACTATCTCAACAAGGTCAACCTTTCCGCCAACGCCCTCTTATCCCTGATCAACGATATTTTGGATTTTTCCAAAATCGAAGCGGGCAAGCTCACCATGGAGCGGGCCTCCTTTTCCCTGGTCGAACTTTTGGGGGGGGTGGTGGCGATGATGGGGGTCAAAAGCCAGGAAAAAAACCTGGAACTGCTCCTGGACACCACCCAAGATCTCCCTTCCCATCTGATGGGAGACGCCCATCGTCTCAGTCAGGTTCTCATCAATCTGGTGGGCAACGCCATCAAATTTACCCATCAGGGAGAGGTGGTGATCGGCACTCGGGTGGTGGAGGCTATCGGGAAGGAGATCACCCTGGAATTTCGGGTAGAGGATAGCGGGATTGGCATGAGCCCGGGGCAGTTGGAAAATCTTTTTCAGGAGTTTTCCCAGGGGGATTCCTCCACTACCCGCAAATATGGCGGGACCGGCCTGGGGCTGGCCATCAGCAAGCGGTTGGTGGGCCTGATGGGGGGTAAAATCGAGGTGGAGAGCACCCCGGAAAGTGGCAGTACCTTCCGCTTTACCGCCAAGCTCAGCCTGGCCCCCGGCAAGGTTTATCCGACGCAACCCCCTTCAGTAGAGATGAAACCGCTGAAGATTTTGGTGGTGGATGATAACGAAAGCGCCCGAACCATCCTGGCAGAGCATCTGAGCGCTCTTGATTGGACCATCCAACTGGCTGAAAGTGGTGAGAAGGCCCTGGCCTCTCTGGTGGCTGAAGAGAAGGCTGGCAAAGCATTTGATCTGGTATTGCTGGATTGGAAAATGCCCGGCTTAAACGGCCTGGAGATCGCTCGGCATATCAAGGAAGAGCTGATACTCTCGAAAAAGCCCAAGATCGTCATGGTGACCGCTTATGGTCAGGAGCAGGTGGATTCTGAGGAGTCGAGTGCCGCATATCTGGATGGCTATCTGCTGAAACCGGTCCTGCTCTCGACGTTGCTGGATGCCATCCTGACGGCCTTCGATGAGACCGCCTCGCTTCAGAGTCCATACCCCTCGGCAGAGCTTCAGCCTGCCATTGAAAAATTGGCTGGCAAGCAGATTCTTCTGGCTGAAGATAACGAAATCAATCAGCAGGTCTCCCGGGAGCTTTTGGAACAGGTGGGTATTCAGGTCACCCTGGCTGAAAATGGCCAGGAAGCGGTGGAGCTGGTCACCAAGGGAGGGTTTGACGGGGTTTTGATGGATTTGCAGATGCCGGTGATGGATGGTTTTGAGGCCACCAGGCAGATTCGCAAGCTCTCAGGCACCGAAAAACTGCCGGTGATCGCCTTGACTGCCAATGTCATGACCGGTGACCGGGAAAAGTGTCTCCAGGCCGGCCTGAATGACCACGTCGGCAAACCCGTGGTCCCGGAACAGCTCTACGCCACCCTGGCCAAGTGGATTGTGAATGCCGATGCGGCCTTTTCCCGGGAGGCTGGATTCGGGGATGAGCGTTCCCAGGCAACCCAACCGGATGCGGCCTCTTCTGCCTTGGTCGAAGCCGGGGAGGGAGAGGGAGAAGCCCAGGCCCAGCCCGTGGCATCGATACCCGTCAAAAAGAGAGCCGTCTCTCCTCCCTTACCCGCCGTTCGGGGGATTGATCTGGTCAAAGGGCTCGAAAATGTCGGTGGCAATGCGGTCCTCTACCGAAAAATTTTGCGCAAATTTACCCACAGCCAGGGCGGTGCCTGCTTGGAGATGGTGCGCCACCTGGAAGCGGGAGATCACGCCGCTATCGTCCGAACAGCCCACGCTCTGAAGGGGGTGGCAGCCACCATCGGCGCCAAACAGCTGGCACAGCTGGCAGAGCAACTGGAAAAACAGGCCAAAACCCCGGAAAAAGCCACTGACTTCACAGCGCTTTTGCAAGAGACCGGCAGTGAACTGGCCCGTATCGCTTCCGCCATAGATACCGCCTATCCCAAGGTCAAATGCACCTCTACCGGCGATGGATCAAACAAGCAGGATCAGGTGGCTCCAGCCATTTTTGAGCCCCTGTTTCGAAAAGCCAGGAAGTATCTCCTCGTGTTTGATTCCGCCGTGGAAAAAGTGGTGGATGAGATGACCCCCCTGGCACACCATGGCAGCCGCAGGGAACGGGTGAATGCCATCCGTAAATCCCTGGATGCCTACGATTATGAAAAAAGCCTCTCTATCCTGGATGCCTGGGCCCAGGAAGAGGGGATCAACCTTGAGGATTAAGTTTTGATGTCCAATCTATCTCAAGCCAATAAAAAGACCATTCTCATCGTTGATGATACACCGGAAAACATCGACATCCTGAAAGAGATTTTGAGTCCTCTCTATCGGATCCAGGTGGCGACCAATGGTCGGTTGGGCCTGAAAGTGGCCATGTCTCCCAGGCCACCCGATCTGATCCTGCTCGATGTGATGATGCCGGTGATGGATGGCTATGAGACGTGCCGACTGCTGAAGGAATCCGAGAGCACCCGGCATATTCCGGTTCTCTTTGTCACCGCCAAATCAGAGGTAGCCGATGAGACCAAAGGGTTTGAACTGGGGGCGGCGGATTATCTGATCAAGCCTGTCAGCCCCCCCATCGTGCTGGCCAGGGTGAAGACCCATCTGGCCATGAACGATCAGTACAAACATCTGGCTGATCAGGTGGAAACCCGCACGGCAGAGCTGACAATCCGTAATATGGCCCTGGAGGAAACCCGTCTGGAGATGATTCACCAGCTGGGCCGGGCAGCGGAATTTCGGGACAATGAAACCGGCATGCACATTTTACGCATGAGCCATTTTACCCGGTTGTTGGCACTAAAAGCCGGGTTGAGTGAACCAGAGGCAGATCTGCTGCTGCATGCTGCTCCCATGCACGATATCGGCAAGATCGGCATACCGGATGAGATTTTGCTGAAACCGGCAAGACTCACCGATGAAGAGTTTGATGTGATTCGGACCCACCCCGAAATAGGCCATAAAATCATCGGCCCCCAAAGTGCCGACATTTTACGCCTGGGTGGAGTCATCGCCTATACCCACCATGAAAAATGGAACGGCAGAGGCTATCCACGGGGGTTGCAGGGAGAAGAGATTCCCCTGGCAGGCCGGATTACCGCTGTGGGGGATGTGTTCGATGCCCTGACCTCGGCGCGCCCTTACAAAAAGGGCTGGGCGGTGGAAGATGCCCTGGCGTTGATCAACAGAGAGACGGGAGAACATTTCGACCCCACCCTGGCCCCTCTCTTCCTCTCCCTGCGCTCGGAAATTGCAGAGATTATGGATCGCTATCAGGAACAACCCGAATAGCCAGTTGCTCCCGATCCCATCCGAATGCAGGGGGAATTGATGGAAATCAGGGGTGGCACCCAGCAACGATTCAAATCCAGGATGGCCCCATGGCGCTGCCGGATAATCCCCAAACCAAAAGAGAAACCATCCTGCTGGTGGATGATGAGCCAGCACTGATTGATGTCACCCGGTCGGCTTTGGGAGAACATTTTTCGGTACGGATCGCCACCAGCGGTGAGGTGGCCCTCAAACTGGCAGCTCTTGGGGGAATCGACCTGATTTTGTTGGATATCATGATGCCCGACTTGAGTGGTTATGATGTCTGCCAACGCCTGAAAGCCCAACCCGACACCCAGAATATTCCGATCATTTTTTTGACCTCCCGGGATTCAGCGGACGATGAAGCCTGGGGACTTTCCCTGGGCGCCGAGGATTACATTCGCAAGCCCACCATTCCCCAGTTGTTGCAGGCGCGGATTCGCAATCAGTTGGAATTGAAACGCCACCGGGAGCATCTGGAAACCCTTGTCCAGGAACGCACCCGGGATCTGGAACAGGCGGTCTCCCAGTTGGAAAGCGCCAACCAGGTCAAGGAGGAGTTTCTCGCGGTCATCAGCCACGAAATGCGTACTCCCTTGAACAGCATCATCGGTTTTTCGGAATTTCTTCTGGAAGGAGATCCCCAAGGAGCCCCCCTCAGCCCCTCGATTCGGGAGCCGGTGCGCATCATCCATGAAAGCGGCGTCAACCTGCTGGGAAACATCAATGATATCATTGATTTTGTCCAGATGGATCAGCAGCGTTTCATCCTCTCGGACAAACCCTTCCAGATCGATTCATTCCTGGAAGAGACCCTGGCAGATCTGAAACAGGAGGCTGGACGCAAAGGGCTGACCCTGGAGATGGAGATCAAGGCCTCTGCCAGATGTAGCGTCCGGGGAGATTCCCGGCGCTTGGGGCAGGTTTTGAATCACTTGATCGGCAATGGCATCAAATTTACCAAGCAGGGTGGGGTCTCCCTCACGGTGGAAGCGACGGCCACCCCTGTACCAGACAAAGCCCGCCTCACCTTTCGCGTGGCCGATACTGGATGTGGCATCTCCCCGGAAAAGCTGCAACTGATTTTTGAAGCCTTCACCCAGGTGGAGTCCCCCAAAACGAGACGCCATGGCGGCTTTGGGCTGGGCCTTGCGATCTGCAAAAAACTGGTCCAGATGATGTCCGGAGAGCTGGGAGTGGTCCAATCCGACAGCAGCGGTACCGTCATCGTCTTTTCGGTGATACTCGGCACGGAACAGGCTTAAAGTTTCACTCCTTCCATCCGAAGTCCCACCCCCAACCCGATCTTCCCCCGTCAGACTGGAGAAACCGATAAATGGTTTTCCCCCTTCCCAAATCTGGCCACCATCAGAAGCCCTCACAAGAGGTGACCGCCAAATCCAGATCGTCGCTTTCGATGGTGGAATTGTTGGCCCAATCCAAAACCAGGACATAATAGGTTCCCGCCGGGAGGGGATCGTCGCAATCATAGCTGATGATGGAATAATCCTAAATCCGGCAGTTGGGCGTGTGTGGCTGGTACAGGATATTGGTTCACATAGTGAATTGGGAGAAACCGCCGTCACCTTGTTGGTCACAAGGCTTTCTTCCAATTTGCTTGGTGGATCAAAAGGCTGGGGCATGTGCGTACGCCCAACTGCCGGATTTAGGATAATAGTAGGAGAGGCCATCATCGTTGACGACCAAGGGCTGATAGGTGCTGTCGTAAAGCCACATGATGGTATCTCCTGCCACCACATCCCCCATTCCACTTGAAGTTTCCAGGGTGATCGCTGACCCTTCGGTCAGATCGAAAGTGGTCCAGTCGGCATCATGGAGGGGATAGATGCTGTGGGTAGGTGACTTTCATGGCGGACTTCTCTCCCCGGTTTGGCCAGAGGAGAGAGCCCGCAACGCTGTTGGACGAAATCATCCGACCCATTACGATCAATCAACCACCGTGGGATCGGTTCCCGCCTGGAACTCTTCCAGGTTGGTAGCGCCATCGCCATCGGTGTCATCAGTGGCATCATTGGCATCCAGGGAATCAAGCCCATACTGATCTTCGAAGGTATCGGTCATACCGTCGCCATCATCATCGGTATCGGCGTTGTCACCGGTACCGTCCGAATCGGTATCCGTCGTTTCACTGCCATCCAAGGGGAAGGCGTCCGAGCCATCTTCCACCCCGTCGCCATCATCATCGGTATCGGCGTTGTCACCGGTACCGTCCGAATCGGTATCCGTCGTTTCAGTCGCATCCAAGGGGAAGGCGTCCGAGCCATCCTCTACCCCATCACCATCGGTATCGGTATCAGCGTTGTCGCCGATGCCATCACCATCGGTGTCGGTGGTTTCAGTCGCATCCAAGGGGAAGGCGTCCGAGCCATCCTCTACCCCATCACCATCGGTATCGGTATCAGCGTTGTCGCCGATGCCATCACCATCGGTATCGGTGGTTTCAGAGCTATCCAGGGGGAAGGCGTCCGAACCATCCTCTACCCCGTCGCCATCATCATCGGTATCGGCGTTGTCACCGGTACCATCACCATCGGTATCGGTGGTTTCACTGCTATCCAAGGGGAAGGCGTCCGAGCCATCCTCCACCCCGTCGCCATCGTCATCGGTATCGGCGTTGTCACCGGTGCCGTCCGAATCGGTATCAGTGGTTTCGCTGCTATCCAAGGGGAAGGCGTCCGAGCCATCCACCAAGCCATCGCCATCGTCGTCGGTATCGGTGTTGTCACCGGTGCCATCCCCATCGGTATCGGTGGTTTCCGTGGCATCATTGGGGAAGGCGTCTTCGCTGTCGGATACGCCGTCGCCATCGGTATCGGTGTCGGCATTGTCGCCCACGCCATCGCCATCGGTATCCGTGGTTTCGGTCGCATCCAGAGGGAAGGCATCCTCGGAATCTGCCACCCCGTCACCATCATCATCGCTGTCGCTGTTGTTACCGATGCCATCCAGATCGGTATCGGTGGTTTCCGTGGCATCCAGAGGGAAGCTGTCCAGGAGATCCGACACCCCGTCGCCATCGTCGTCGTCATCGCTGTTGTTGCCGATGCCATCCGAATCGGTATCAGTGATTTCCGTCGCATCCAGAGGGAAAGCATCCTCGGAATCTTCGACCCCGTCACCATCATCATCGGTGTCGCTGTTATCCCCTATGCCGTCGCCATCGGTATCGGTGGTTTCGGTCTCATCGCTGGGGAAGGCATCCTCGGTGTCATCGACCCCATCGCCGTCGGCGTCATAACCGGAGCAGGTGGAGACGGTCAAATCGAGATTGTAGGCGGCGATGGTTTCGTCGTTGCTGCGCTCCTCGATGCGGACATAATAGGTTCCAGGGGCCAGGGGATCGTCGCAGTCGTAGCTGATTTGGGAAAATTCGCCTGTGCCGCTGTCGTCGTTGGTATAAAGCTCTTCGAGATCTTCGTCGTAGAGCATCATCAGGGTGTCGCCGCTCTCACCGGAGGTTTCCAGGGTGACGGCTGAGGTCACTGTCAGCTCAAATGCGGCCCAGTCCAGATCCTCGACGGGATCGATGGAGTGGTTTTGGGTGGTACCGGCGGTGAGAATGGAAGCATCGTCGCTGGTGTCGTCGGATTCGAAGTCATCCAACCCTTCCTCGCCGTCGCCATCGCCATCCCCGTCGCCATCGCCACTGGAACCGTCTCCATCCAGATCAAAGGTTTGCACCAGGAAGACCGCCATCTCCGCCCGGTTGATATCGAGGCTGGGACAAAAATAGCTCTCATCTCCACACTCCCGGCCCGATTCGATGGTGCCGTCGGCAAACCCCTCATTAGCCAGCTGCTCGATGAATCCCGCTGCCCAATAGTCAGCGGAAATATCATCGTACACCGTGCCGGTGGCCTCCGGTGGCACATAGTCAGAGCCATATTTGGTCCGCAGCAGGAAGATCGCCATCTCCGAGCGGGTGATCTCCCGGCTGGGGCAAAAGTTGTCGGAGTCGCAACCGCTGGTGATGCCCAGGCGGGAAAGCTCCTCTACATAGTTGCCCGCCCAAAAACTGGCGGGAACATCGTCGAAATAGCTCCCCGTGGCATCCTCCGGCATCTCATCGGCACCATACTGGGCCCGAAGCAGAAAGATCGCCATCTCCGCCCGTTGCAGGGTGTTGTCCGGACAGTAGTTGCTGGCGTCACAGCCGGAGGTAATACCGGTATCGGCCATGATTTCGATCTCGTCGATGGCCCAATGGCTCTCGTAGACATCTTCAAAGCGGGTGTTGGATTCCAGCAGGAAGGGGGTGCCACTGTCGGTCACCACCTCCACCGGTGTGGATTGATTGACCTGGGTGCCGTCACCCACCTGGCCGTAGAGATTGTGGCCCCAGGCATAGAGGCTGCCGGAATCGTCCCAGCCCACGGTGTGATAACCACCGGTGGCGATCCCATCCATTCCGGTCACCAGGGTCTCCACCGGTAGCTTGCTGTCATCCTCGGTGCCGGTACCCAGCTGGCCTTTTTCGTTGTGGCCCCAGGCCATCACCGTGCCGTCGGAGAGCATGGCCATGGTTTGGCCCTCACCCCCGGCTGAAATGGCAACCACATCCCCCAAACCGGTCACTTCATCGGGGTAGGCGCTGTTGCTCTGGGTGCCATCTCCCAGCTGGCCATAGGCGTTGTTCCCCCAGGTCCAGACCGTGCCATCGGTGCCCATGGCGACGGAGTGATAAAAACCGGCGTCTATGGCGATGGCATCCTCTACGTTGGAGACATGGACCGGGGTGTTGGAGTTGCTGGTGGAGCCGTTACCCAGCTGGCCTTTATTGTTGGAGCCCCAAGCACGCAGGGTGCCGTTGGTTTTGAGGGCGATGGTATGGTTGGAGCCAGCTGCGATGGCGGAGACATAGAGCAGATTGCTCACCCGGGTGGGCATGGAGATGTAGGAGTTGACATAGCCGTTACCGATCTGCCCTGCGGCGTTGTCTCCCCAGGCATAGACCGTTCCGTCTGAGGTCAGCGCAGCGGAGTGTTGCTGGCCGGCTGCAACAGCGACCACATTGTCCAGGTTGTCCACCTCCACGGGGGTGTACCTATCCCGGGTGGTGCGATCCCCCAGCTGGCCGTATCCGTTGTAGCCCCAGGACATGACAGTGCCGTCGGAAAGCACGGCCAGGGAGTGGTAAAAGCCGGCGGATATTGCCACCACGTCAGAAAGCCCCTCCACCTGAACCGGCGTCAGGGCGTTATCGGTGGTGCCGTCCCCCAGCTGGCCAAAATCGTTGCGCCCCCAGCCCCACACCGTGCCGTCGGCGCGTAAAACCAGGGTGTGGGCGTCGTTGGCCGAAACCATGGACTCCACAGCTCCGGCGGGGGGTATCCATATAAACAAGGATAGAAGGGTGAAGAGACGAAAGGGGGTAGGGCGCGTACGCAAAGCATTGCTGATCATGAATCGACTCCCTGCATAATTGAACTGACCAAATAACGTGTAACGATAAGGTTTCGTGTGGCATTCAAACAGCGGCCAGGGGCTTTAACTGCCGAGGCCATTTCATCCAGCAATGGTTTGGGTGTTTCAGGTGGAACGACTCAAAAATGGAGCCGAACAGACCTGCATCAAACCAAAACCATGAAAAACCTGAGGCGAGACCAAACAACCTTAAATAAAACATTCAGTCGTTGTTAATGCACATTAACCCTGTTAACAAGCATTAATATAATATATTCTATCGAATTCTCAGATGAATTGCCATGAAAAAGATGACCATGTGCATTTTTTGCTCAATACAGGAATAAACGCCTATCCTGGAGACCAGAATTTCGACATTCAACACAAGCAGTCATCATACTGAATGATGCCGGCTATTTTTATTCTGATAGGAAGCCCTCCTGCAGCCACGAAAAATGCGTGGTTAAAGGAGGGGAGGGAGAGGATGAAAATGGGCCTCACTCATCCATACAGTGGATGACATCGAGGTTCGGGCCATAGGCAAGGATCGCTTCGTCGCGAAAAATGTCATAAACCATCATTTCCGCATCCCAAGGCCGACCACAACCGCTCCCGTACGGACAAGGCATCAGCTCCTGGATAAGGGGATGAAGCTCGAAAACGTCTCACCATCCGGTTTGGCGGAGATATTCCAGAACAAAAAAGTTCAAACATTAACCATTAATTATTGTTAATGCACATTAACTCTGTTTACATGCAGTATATATACAACACATTCTACCCGTGCCTTCAATAAATTACCATAATAAAGACAGTTGTGCGCTTTATTCTGTAGAGGGAAATCATGGGTACCACATTTTCACTGGAGGAGGGAAACGATCCATCTGAAAAATGCATATATAGGTTAAGACTGTTCATCGAGGAGGTTGCCGGAAAAATGAGTGCCCTCCTTCAGCCACTTGGCAGGGAGGTGGTGAAGGAGGGCAGGGAGATCGTGAAAAGGAAGGATAAAGGTCACGATCTCCCTTTGGAGTTACGCCGGATGTGTCTGTTAAACCTAAATCCGGCAGTTGGACGTACGTACATGCCCCAGCCTCTTGATCCACCGAGCAAATCGGGAGAAAGTCTTGTGACCAATAAGGTGACAGCGATTTCTCCCAATTCACTATGCGAACCAATATTCTGCACCAGCCACACACGCCCAACTGCCGGATTTAGGTTAAATAACTTGAGCCAGCCCCCTTGAGAGGTAAAGAGGTGGTCCTCCTTCAGCCACGGACGCATCCTGGTGAAGGAGGGCAGAGAGATCGTGAAAAGGAAGGAGGAGGCGTCACGATCTCCCCTTTGGGGTTATTCCAAAGGTGTACTTTTGGTCACGTGAAATTGATAGATTTTCGGGGGATGCGATTGCAGAATCATGCTGACGGAACCATGGGGGCTCTCCACCCGGGGAATCCGCAGCACCCCCCCTTCCAGGGTAGCGCTTTCAGCTGTCACCTCTCCCCCCACCGTATCGGGGTTGGAGCGAGCATCCCCCGGATTGGTCAGGGCATCATACTCTTCCAGGTTGGTGTAGCCATCCCCGTCAAAGTCATCTTCGGCGTCGTCGGGATTGCAGCGGTCGAGGAGATTGTCGGCTTCAAACTCATCGGGCAGACCGTCGTTATCGTCGTCTTCATCCTCTTCATCAGCCAGCCCATCCTCATCGCAATCTTCGATCACCTCCTCGGCATGGAGGGAGAAGGGTTCGCCATTTGCATCTACGACCTGAACGGGGGAATAGCGCGTTGAAAATGTACCATCGCCCAATTCCCCATATCCATTGTACCCCCAACTCCAAACGGCTCCATTGTTGTCAACGACGACCATATGCATACCATTTGAAGAAATGGCCATCATATTGAAAAGATCAGGAACCTCCACAGGGGAATGGTGGACCTGGGCACTCCCCACACCCAATATACCACTGCTATTCTCTCCCCATGTCCAAACGGTTCCATCGGATTTTAAGACGGCACTGCTTTGACAAAAGGCTGAAACAGTTTCTACATCCGTGATATCGAGTACAGCTACGGGATTTTCTTTCTCCTCAGTGGTTCCATCACCCAGTTGCCCGGTAAAATTCCCCCCAGAAGCCATCAGTTGGCCGTTGCTCTGCAGAGCGAGGGTGTGCCAGCACCCAACGGAAACATCGATGATTTCCTCCCCAAAAGCTTCCGTGGAAACCGGAAGGGCATGAACACCGATCCCACCGGTGCCAAGTTGGCCATAAGAGTTATCTCCCCAAACCCAAAGCGTTCCATCTGATGCAACGGCAGCGGCATGTCCATCTCCCGCAGAAACAGAAACGATATCCTCTGGACCAACCACCTTTTCCGGTGAAAATCGGTACTGATTAAAATCAATGGATCCATCTCCCAATCGGCCTGAGCTCCTGGACCCCCAAGCCATCAAGCCGCCATCTCTTTGCAGGGCGACGGCAAAGCTATTGCCGCCAGTAATGGCAACCACCTCTTCCAAGCCCGGAATCTGTAGAGGATCGGTGCTGAAGGATGTCACTGTTCCATTGCCAAGCTGCCCCAAGGCGTTGTTCCCCCATGCCCAAACAGTGCCATCGGACTTGACGGCATAACTGGCATTGTAGGCAGCACCAATGGCTACGACATCGGAAAGAGCTGGAACTTCAGCCGGATTGAAATGATTGCGAGTCGTTCCATCTCCAAGCTGACCGTAATTATTGTATCCCCATGACCAAACAGTGCCGTTGGATTTCAACGCAAGGGTGTGATAGATCCCCGTGGCCACCATCGGCTCCACAGCCATGGCCATTGAAGGCCCAAAGGCGAGCAGGAAAAGCAGGATGGAAAGAGGATATTTCATGATCATTCACCCACAACGGCATCATAATGATTGGGCAGAAAAAAGTGAAAAAGTTAACAAAAAAACATGCGCATTCATTATTGGTTAACATGCGTTAATATTATTCACATTCACTGTTAAACATACTCTAAACGATCACTGAAAAGATTGCCAACAAAAAATATCGTCGCGGATCATTTTTCCAAAAAAGAGGATCAATATACAATCAACACAATGAGCCATACCATCATAATAGAAGATAAAAACATGCAAATTGAGGGAAGATGGGGATGGCTGGGGTGAGGCCGGTTTGGGAGTGCCTTTCCTGCCCCCATCATCCCCTGGTCAAATGGGGGGCAGGGTGGGAGAGGGGTGAGGCGTGGGGGGGATTCGTGATATGGTGTTGTTTTAAGACGAATACGATAGCGATTTGGGATCCCCAAACCACACCACCCCATGCCCGATACCCCCCCCGCAGAGCCCCTGATGGATCGGGCGAGGCTTTATCAACACCTCAACTCCCCCTGGGCCTTCGTTCTGGTGATGGTTCTTTTGGGAGCCTGGTTCAGCTGGCTCCATCAGGATTATCCAAACGTCCGCAACAGTCTGCTCTATTCCGAGATTTCCCTGGCAGCCAACGCCTATGGCCCCCTCTCCCAAGAGACCCTGGAGCGGGCTTCCAACAAACCCATGGGCTTTTCCATTCTGGCCGCCCCCCTGGTGCAGTGGCTGGGGAGCGATCCCGGATTGAAGGTAGCCTCTGTGATCGGCACCACCTTTTATGGGGTGGTGTCGCTGCTGTTTCTGATACGTATGGTGGGACGTGAAGAGGCTTTCTCCGAGCAGGTGGTGCGTCTCGGGATCATTCTCACCCTCTTCAACCCCTTGCTCCTCTATCAGTTTGTCTCCGCCTATCCCGACACCCTCTTTGCCGGGCTCTTTCTGCTGGCCCTGCTACTGGCTGATCGATCTCTCTCCCGGGAAGCAAGCTTATGGCACGGAACAGGATTTGCCGGGATCACCCTGGCCAGCGTCTGGATCAAGCATCACGGTTTCGTGCTGATTCCGATCTTTATCTGGCTCCTCATCGCCCGAAGAGAGACGCTACAGTGGCAATGGCAACAGCATCGAGCCCGATTCTGGCAGGGGGTGATCCCCTTTTTGCTGCTCCTGATCTTTCTGCTGGCAGCTCACAAGGGGCTCCTCCCCACCTTCAACATGTCCAAAAATCAGGGCAATTTTCTCTCGGGGAAGGATCGATTGGAAATCCTGGGGGATAATCTCGAAAATCTCGGGCTCTATCTCTCCATCACCCTGGGGCTTCTCACCCCGCTGCTCCTGAGGCGACCTCCCCGGGCTTGGCGTCAAAGCTGGCAGTGGCCGGGAGTGGTGATCATTTTCACGCTACCCCTGCTCTTCTATCATGGGGCGATCTACAACAGCCGCTACTATCTGCCCATCGCCCCGCTGCTCGCCTGGTGGGTGGCGGGGGGGCTCGCGCGCTTCAAGCCCCGGACACAAAACATCCTCCTGGCCGGATTCCTCTTCTGTAACGGCTTCACCATCGTTTATTATGATTTTCCAGAGGCCCATCAACTGCTCCAACCCCATCTCAGCCTGCCGGAGATGGACAATCTGCGCCTGGCGACCGAGCAACCCCGGGAGAAGGAAAATCTCGACTTGATCAAAGCCCTGGCCCCAGCCCACGATAACACCCTGATTTTTTTAAGCCGCTATTATTGGGGCAAAGCCGCCCGAGCCTGGGAGCGGGCGGGGCTTTTTCCGGACAATCTCACCATCCACTACGCCTCCTCCTGGAGAGCCAGCCTGCCCCGACGCTTCCATTTCAAGCGGGCGGTGATCTATGAATATGTCGGCACCGGACCTGAGCGCAACAAGCTGGATCGGGATCGATCGATCAAGCGGTATCTGAAAAAAATCAACGACCGGCTCTACCTGCTCCAGCCCCTGCGCCGTATTCACCTCAAAAAAGCCCCTTCCCCCAAGGAGTAACCCCGTGGCTCACGCTGAAACAACCTTTTCGGTGGTGATTCCGGTGCGGGACGAAGCAGGCAACATCGGTGCCCTGATCGACGAAATCCGCCGGGTGCTGGAGGGTCATTCCTGGTATGAAATCGTCGTGGTGGATGATGGCAGCCGGGATAACACCTGGGGGGAGCTACAGGCTCGGGTCGGTCATGGGGGAGCCAAAGGGGCTGAAAAAAATAGCGGCAAGGAGCAAGAAGGGAAGCGGGAAGGGGGGCTGCTACGACTCTGCCGCCACCGGGAGGCGTGTGGTCAGAGCCGGGCGCTTTTGACCGGTATTCAGGCCGCCAACCAGCCCTGGATCGTTACCCTGGATGGGGATGGCCAAAACGATCCGGCGGACATTCCCAAACTCTGGAACCAGCTCACCCGGCCGGGGCCGATTGATCCCCTTCACGTTCTCATGGGTCACCGGGTCAACCGCCAGGACAGCATCTCCAAAAAGCTCGCTTCGCGCCTGGGCAACCGCATCCGCGCCCGGATATTACAGGATGCCACCCCGGATTCCGGCTGTGGGCTCAAACTTTTTTCCCGTGCGCTTTTTTTGCAGCTCCCCTATTTCGACCACATGCACCGCTTTTTGCCCGCTCTTTTCAAGCGCCACGGGGCCACCTTCCGCTCCGTTCCAGTGAACCACCGACCCCGGCAGCAAGGACAATCCCACTACGGCATTCTGGATCGACTGGCAGCAGGCCTGGTGGATCTGCTCGGCGTCCTCTGGCTTCTCAAACGCAGCCACCTCCCGACCCTGATCGAAGAGGAAAGTAACCTTGAACGATAACGAAACCCTCTGGCTCATGGTGGGCTTTACCGGGCAAGCGCTCTTTTCCGCCCGCTTTGTGGTGCAATATCTGGCGAGCGAAAAGCTGAAAAAAAGCGTCATTCCGGAAGCCTTCTGGTATTTCAGCCTGGCGGGGGGGGTGACCCTCTTCAGCTATGCCCTCCATCGCCTGGATCCGGTCTTCATCGTGGGGCAGGGGGCGGGTCTATTTATCTACGGACGCAACCTGCAATTCATTCTCCGGGAAAGAAAAGAACGCAAAACCCGGGAGGCGGTAGAATCATAGGAGGAACGGCCATGAAAAAAACGCTTTCAGCCAGCCTCATCGCCCTGATTTTTTATCTCGGGGCCATCTCCGACAATTTGGCCTGGATGCCAAGATATCCGGGCACCCTCCAAGCCTCTGGAAAAAGCGTCCGCCCCTCACCCATTGCCGGTTCCTGGTATCCGGGGGAGCCCAAAAAACTCAACTCCTATCTGGACCGGATGATCCATGAAGCCGAGCCCGAAGCGCTCGCGCCAGAGGCTGGAAAAATCCGCGCCCTCATCCTCCCCCATGCCGGCTATCGCTATTCCGGTGCCACCGCCGCAGCCGGAATCAAGCACCTCTCAGGCCAAAGCTTCAAACGGGTCGTGGTCGTGGGGCCGGGGCACCGCTTCGGCTTCAAAGGCTTTTCCACCCCCCAGGTAACCCACTATCAAACCCCCCTGGGAGAAATCCCCCTGGACCGGGAGGCCCAACAGCAGCTCCTAAGCCACCCCCTTTTCAACGCCATACCCCAAGCCCATCAGCGGGAACACAGCATTGAAATGACACTGCCCCTGCTGCAAAAGACGCTTTCCAAGGGCTGGAAACTGTTACCGATTCTGGTGGGACGGGTGAGCGCCAAGGGGTATGCCGAAGCCGCCCTGCAACTAAAACCCCTGCTGGATGAAGAGACCCTGCTCATCATCTCCGGGGATTTTACCCACTACGGCCCCAACTATGATTTTCTACCCTTTCCCAAAGATGATCAGGTGGCCCAAAATATCCGCAAGCTGGATATGGGGGCTTGGGAGCAGATCGTTGCCCGAGATCCCGACGGCTTTCAAAACCATCGCCGGGAGAGCCAAATCACCGCCTGTGCCCATGGGCCGGTGATGCTGCTGTTGAATCTCCTCCCTCCTGACACCACCCCCACGCTGGTGCAGTATGATACCAGCGGCCAACTGACCGATGATTTTACCAACTCCGTCAGCTATCTCAGCGCCACCTTTCAAACCCCCCACCCCCTGAGCACCCTGCCGCCGGTGGCCGACCTCAGCGAAACAGAGATGCGCCTGCTCCATCAGTTGGCGACCCGCACCTTGAAAGAAGCGGTGGCAAAGGGCACACAAAAAATTTCAGTGGCCGATATCGCCCGGGGGTTTGATATTCCGGAACGACTCAAGCAACCGAGCGGCGCTTTTGTCACCTTGAAAAAAGAGGGAAATCTCAGAGGCTGCATCGGCGCCATCTGGCCCACCCAGCCCCTCTACCAGGCGGTGATCAAAAATGCCGTCAACGCCGCCTTGCGGGATCATCGCTTTCGCCCGGTGCAAAAAAGCGAACTGGCCGGGATGGAGGTGGAGGTGAGCGTTCTTTCCCCCATGAAAGCCATCGATTCCGCACAAGAGTTTCAGGTGGGGGAACATGGCATCCTGCTGACCAAGCGGGGACGCCGGGCGGTCTATCTGCCGGAGGTGGCCCCGGAACAGGGGTGGGATCGGGAGACCACCCTGGGCTATCTTTCCCGCAAGGCAGGCCTCCCAACCACCGCCTGGAAACAGGGGGCCACCTTTGAAATTTTCACCTCCCAAAAATGGAGCGCCCCTTTCGACGCTCCAGAAAGCGAAAAATAACCACCATGGATTATTCCAAGCTTTTCCAGGAACTTCAGGATGCCACCCTTTTTGATCTCTACCGCATCCAGGTGGGCATCGACAAAATGCTCGACCAACCGGAGCGGCTCCAAGCAGTCAAAAACCGCCTGCGACCCGGCATGGAGATCGTCTATTTTGATGAAGGCAACAACCACCCGGTGCGAGGAGAGGTGGTGGAGCTACGCCGAACCCGCCTGGTGGTGCGCTCCCTGGAAGATAACAAGCAGTGGCTCATCCGCTTTCACATGATCGACCTGGATGGGGTCGATACCTCCATTCACACTTCCCAAAAACCCGACAAACTCGACCGCAACCAACTGAGCGTGGGAGATCGTATCGGGTTTTATGATCGCAAACGGCAAGAGCACTACGGAAAAATTCTCCGGCTCAACCAAAAGTCCGTCACCATCCTCACCAAAGCAGGTACCCGCTGGCGAGTCGCCTATGCGCTGCTCTTTCGGGTGATGGATGGGGAAACAACACGCAACCAACAAACAACCCCTTCGGAAAACAGACAGATCGAAGGGTTGGGGGGACTCTTTGAGGGAGCGGAAGAGGTGTTGGAGGGGGAGGTGATCTTTGAAGAGGTTGGGGCTGATGCGAAGTTGGTGACACGGTGAGTTTTATGGCTGTTTAGGGGTTAGGGGCAAAGGAAAAATCAAAAGAAAAGTCAAAGGAAAGACCTTGGGGGCAAGCCCCCAAACCCCCGGGAGTTGGAAATCAAAATCAAAAGAAAAATCAAAAGACAGACCTTGGGGGCAAGCCCCCAAACCCCCGGGAGTTGGAAATCAAAATCAAAAGAAAAATCAAAAGAAAAATCAAAAGATAAAAAAAATCAAAAGACAGACCTTGGGGAGGAAGAATCCTCCCCAAACCCCCACCTCTTTTTTTTTAATAGTTAAAATCAAAACCAGATCGGACCCTGTATGAATGCCATCTTTTTTGCCCTCGTTTTAATCGCCTTCCTCACGGCAGGATTTCGGCAACTCAGCTGGATTCCCAACGATAACGCCTCACCCATGGAACTCCTGACCAACGGCATGGTGGATGCCGCAGGAGGCTCCGTGGATTTGGCGCTGGGATTGGTGGGCGTAATGGCACTCTTCTTGGGACTCATGAAAGTAGCGGAAGCAGGCGGATTACTCACCATCCTGGCCCGCCTGATTCGACCCCTCATGGTGCGACTCTTCCCCGAAGTACCCCCGGACCACCCGGCCATGGGAGCCATGATCCTCAATATGGCAGCGAATGCCCTGGGATTGGGCAATGCCGCCACCCCCTTCGGCATCCGCGCCATGCAGGAGCTGGATCGCCTCAATCCAGTCAAAGGCACCGCCACCAACTCCATGGCGCTCTTCCTCGCCATCAACACCTCCAGCGTCACCCTGCTCCCCACCGGAGTGATCGCCTTGCGCGCCTCCGCAGGCTCCATGGATCCCGCCGCCATCCTCCCCACCACCCTCTTCGCCACCTTCTGCTCCACCATCGTCGCCATCCTGGCAGCTAAAACCTATCAGCGCTTTTTCCCCATAGAGCCCATAGCCGCTGAGGCTGATTCCACCGAATCAAACCAACCCACCTCCCAAACGACCACCAAAGAGAGTGATACCGAAACCTTGGCCGAGGCCCACGCCATCAGTGCCGGTTATCCCACCTGGGTTTCAGTGGTCGCCCTGCTCACCGTGGTGGGATTCATTCCCCTCACCATCTTTCACGGACGAGCCATCTCCCCCTGGGTGATCCCCTCCCTGATGGTCGCGCTGCTGGGGTTTGGTGTGATCAAAGGGGTGCGGGTCTACGAAGTGTTTGTGGAGGGCGCCAAGGAAGGCTTTCAGGTGGCGATTCGCATCATTCCCTATCTGGTGGCCATCCTGGTGGCGGTGGGGATGTTTCGGGCGAGTGGCGCTTTGGGCTATCTGGTCAATCTCATCGGGCCTGCCACCTCTGCCGTGGGTCTTCCCGCCGAAGCCCTGCCCATGGCTTTGCTGCGCCCCCTTTCCGGCTCCGGAGCCTACGGCATCCTGGCCTCCCTGCTGGAAGATCCCACCATCGGCCCGGACAGCTATACCGGCTTGCTGGTCTCCACCTTTCAGGGCTCTACCGAAACAACCTTTTATGTGCTCGCGGTCTATTTTGGCGCGGTGCAGATCCGCCGCACCCGCCACGCCCTGGGGGCCGCCCTCACCGCAGATGTGACCGGCATCATCGCAGCAGTGTTCATCTGCTCCCTGCTGTTTGCCGTCTGAACGGGGTTGGGCTCTTGGGTAAGCTCTGATACACTTTGGCACTCTTTGGGCAACATCGGATTACCTTTTTTCAAGTAGAGACTCCCCATGAACCTGTCAGGCTCACAAACCGAAAAAAATCTCCTCACCGCCTTTGCCGGGGAGTCCCAGGCCCGCAACCGCTACACTTTTTTTGCCGGCAAAGCCAAAAAAGAGGGGCTGCAACAGATCGCAGCCATTTTTGAAGAGACCGCCAACCAGGAAAAGGCCCATGCGAGCCGTTTTTTCAAGCTTCTGGGTGGGGGAGAGGTGGAGATTACCGGCACCTTTCCAGCGGGAGGCAACGGCACCACCGAGGAAAATCTCCGGGCCGCCGCCGGGGGAGAAAATCACGAACATACCGTGGAATATCCCCGTTTTGCCCAGATCGCCCGGGAGGAAGGGTTTGACGAAATAGCCGGTGTGTTCGAAGCGGTCGCCATCGCCGAAAAACAGCATGAAAAGCGATTTCTGGATCTGGCGGAAAATCTCGCAGCTGGTCGGGTTTTCAAGCGCAATGGCCAGGTGGTGTGGAAGTGCCGTAACTGTGGTTACCTCCACGAAGCCCAGGCAGCCCCCGATCTTTGCCCTGCCTGCGCCCACTCCACCGCCTATTTTGAACTCCTCGGGGAAAACTGGTAAGAGAGGGGTTTCAGTCAAAAACCAACCCCCTGAAAATCCGGGGTGGCGTCATTCAAACAGTCAAAGACGGCGATAAAAATGGCAGAACTTTTGGATACCAGGGATGGGGTAGTGGTTTCGGCGGCCTCCCTTCAGGAAGAGTGGCAGCGCAACATGGAACGGGTGAAGTGGGTCTCCCCGGTGGATTTTACCGCTGAATTTTTGGACACCCTCTCCTATGGCCCCACCGAGGTGGAGTTTCGGGTGGTCAATCTGGAGCCGTTTCGTCTTTTGCGCAGGCGCACCTTCCGCAAGCATATTTTCAATGCCCGAATTTATCTCTGGCAACTGGCGGTGAGCCAAACACGCCCCAAGCGCGCCCGGGAGATCAAACAGCGGTTTCGATCTCTTCTGCTAACCAGCCTCAACAATTCCCAACCCCGCTTCGATGCCATCACCTCGGAACTCACCCTGCTGGACTCTCTCCTGGACAACCTCTCCGAAGAGGGATTTCTCTCCATGGCCCACTACATCACCCAACGGGTGTGGGGGGATCTGGAAAAAAATCCCGGACTCCTGCCCCGCTCCATCCGTCTGGGCATGTGGCTCGATGAAATCTATCAGGATTATGTAGAACGCGCCGAATGCCTGCGGCCTTGAGGGAAGGCAACTGCTGATACGCTGACAACAGCACCACCCATCAATCGGTTGTCCAATCAACAGGTATCCACCGATCCCCCTCTTCTTCCCCATACCTGAAATATTTGTCGATACGCTGGCCATTCCAGTGATATTGGAAGTGGGGCCCCTGGATGGGAATGGTCACCACATCAGGCCAAAAGGCCGCCAGGCACGTTCCTCCCGGATGGCGCACGCTGCGATAAACAAGGCCATCGCTTCCCCCCTCCCGGAGTTGTTTCCCCAGCGCCCAACCAGGTTGATAATCATCCGGATCATGGCAAGCATCATACCCTTGGCGAATATCATGGAGGGTAGCATCCAATCGGCCAATGAGGGTACGGAAATCCTGGGCGTGGGGGGGATCGTTGGACTCACCATAAAACCGCCCCATGTGATGGATGGTTTCCCGTAAAGCGGTCTCCAACGCCTTGCCAGCATAATAGATCCCATATGAACCATCACTAAAGCGGGAACCGTGAGGGTTTATATGGGTGAAGGGTGCCATGACCCAACTGGCTCCCGGCCCTCCTACACGCCGTTCGGGAGGAACCAGATGAATTTGGCCGATTTCATCACGCAGCCGATCATTGGTCATCCCTTCGAGTTCGGCCAGTAGTTCCCAATCTTCCGGGGGTGAGACCCCTTCAAACAGATCGATGGGTGGATAGCGAGAGGGGATGATCCGATAGCTTTTTCGCCAACGAAATCGGTTGGTATCCGGAAAACTCAAGACCACCCGCCCCGGGTGGCATCCAACCATTGGCGGATAAAGGCCAGATCGGTGATTTCGCCTGCCAGAAGGCGCTCCCGGGGGGATTGCCCGTTGAGGCGGGTATTGGGCTGGTTTATCCAACGATTACCAAGCCCGGGATCCCGATAGAGGATCCGTAAATTTTTATATATTCCAAGGATATAGCTAATACGTGTCAAGGTATCGTGAGGAAGTGTTGCGGGCTGCTTTTTTTTCCAGTTGTAGAAGGTGGAGTTAGCAGGCCTCCCTAGCAAAACCCGCGCCTCATCCGAAGTGAGCCGCCACTCCTCCATAATTTTCATAAAGGCAGACAAACCAGCTTGCGCAATGGTTTTGCTTGGTTTTTTTGAAGGTATGGCCACGGCGACGGACATGAACGATCTCCCTGAATCAAATTACAATTCTGGAAATTATCAGCTATTTTTCCATATCCGTACAGAAAAAAATATTTATGCCAAACCATTCCTTATCCCATCAAACACCCGGACTCGACTCAGGGCACATTGATGGGCCGGGCGTGACGCCGCTTGCCCCGCTCCAGCAGCAGGGTATAAAAGCCCGCCGCAACCCCTTCCGGTTTCCAGGTGAGGGTTTGGGGGCCGGTTTTTTCGATCCGGTCATTGAGAATCACCGCAATCTCTTCTCCCGCCTGATCCAGCACCGACAGCTTGAGATCCCCTGATCGGAAATTGTTAAAGCCGATTTCCACGCTCTGTTTGGAAAAGGAGGTTCTGGGCTGGTAGAGGTTGAACCCCCGCCCCATGGCCCGATGATCCTCCCGCATGGTTTGGATGAACTCCTCGGAATAGGTCTTGGCATCAGAGTTGGCGGCACCACCGGTTTCATAAAAGGGGTCTCCCAGCTCCAGCCAGATCCAGTTGGAAAAGTCCGGGGCGTGGATCACATGGGCGTCCGAGGTGATGTGCAGGGTCAGGTGAGCGCTGTTGGGAATGTCGTCGATGGTGCCGTTTTCGGTGGTATAGGTGTGGCCATGGCGACCGGAAGCGTGGGTGATGGAGCCATCGGGAAAGCCCATGGCCACCACATAATAGCCGTCGATATAGTTGTCGGCAAAATAGGTATAGTGGACATATTTGGTCAGGATCAGCTCCCCCATATCCTCCAGGGTGAGGGGGACATCCAGGGAGGTGACCACCCCGGGCTGGAAGGGTTTGGAGTCGAGCCCTTCGGAGCCCACCGCCCGCTTATTGTGGGGGGTGATGAGTACATCGGTGAAAACCTTGGTAAAACTCGCCCGATCCGAGCCTTCGGGGTTGCCCTGAAATTCGCTGGGATCCAGGGTGATATCCACTGAGGGAATCACATGGCCCTGCTCGTTTTCCCGGATGATCTCTTCCAGATAAGCGGCCTTGATCTCATCCAGATCCTCTCCCTCCACCAGCTGCACATGGGCTCCGGGCCGCCAGAGGGTTTCGTCCCAGCGGTTGGCCCGGCGCATGATCAGCTCATCCTCAATGCCCTCCTGCACATCATAGGAAAAGTGGAACCAATAATCCCCGGAGACTCCATTGACGGTGTTGATAAAATGGGTCTGATGCGCTTCACTGAAGCTGTAATCGATCTCGATATTGTTGTCAGCAGCCACCGCCAGGAGGGCATCGAACATGGAAAAATAGCCGGGGGCGAAGATATCGGGGCGCACGGAAGTGATCGCGCCTTCTTCCGGCTCGAAGGGATACCACACCCCATTGATCTCCACCTGGGCGCCAGGGATGGGAATCGCCTCAGCAGTGCCATCCAGCACGCCGGGGGTGGCCAGTTGGGCCAGGGCCATGGTGGCGGGAAAGTGATGACAATCGGTACAGTCGTTATCGGCAGGAACCCGGGTGTGGCGCTCTGGAAACTGTTTGGTGCGGATCCCTTCCAGGTTGCCCCCTTCGATGTGGCAGCTGTTGCAGTTGGTCTGATCGGGAAACCAGTGCCAGGTGCGGCTCATCATCTCCCCGACCTTGACGATATAGGCCCCCTCTTCAAGATCGTTGACGGCGATGTTGCCCGCACTGTTGCTTTGGGTCGCCAGCACCTCTTCCCCAGCCTCATTATACCAGGAGAGGGCTACACTGGACATGACCGCGCCGCTCTCCCCCCCGGAAAACACGGTGCCAGCCGCCTTGAATTCATCGTGGCATTCGGAGCAGTCGGTCCCGGCAAAATGCTCCCGCGTCGATCCCTCATCCTCACTCCCGCAGGTGGTGAGAACGAAAAGAAACAGACACCCCAGCAAAACAGTTCCCAAGCGATTGCGGACCAAGGGATACTCCCTGTTTATGAAGTTGAGCCCGATAACAGGAGATCGTAGATATTCACCAAATTTTCTTCCAAAGAGTCTTGAAAGTAGGGGTTCTGAATCGTCTGCTCCTCTACCAAATCCACTGGACAGCCAAAAAGCCTGCCCAAATCAGCCATCAAACCAAAAAAAGCGTCGGCATGAGCAACGGGAGAAAGCTCCTTGAAAACAACCAAAAAGTCGAGATCATCAAAACCCGAATCCAACGATTTTTTGCTGGCAGAGCCAAACAGACCAAGCCGCTGAACGCGATGCTGGACACATAAAGCAGCCACCTTGGGCAGTTTATCCGCAACGATTTGGGGAACCATAACCCTTCCCTGTCACTCTATTCACAAGCCCCGAACAAAGCATGCTGGATTCCAGACTAGAGGGACATCTCTTCCCATGCAAGCAGCGAGAGGCGACCCTTCCTGCCCGATAGCCCCGGGAAGAGGCACTTTTTCCACATTGAATGAACGCTTCCCCCGGTTCATCCTTAATACATTCACCATTTCCTTCAGCCTTGGGTCCGCCTCACCAGACGTGAAAAAATGGGTGCCAAAGTCCAGGCCCAATGGGAAGGCCCAATCGTGAAGAATGGAATTAACGAGACGCTTTTAGAAAATCTATCCCACGAAGGAGATGACCATGGGCCGATGGCCGATGATGGTGTTGCTGGGGACGTTGATACTGGCAGGAGGCAGCGCCTGTGCCCAGCAGGAACGCCATGCCACGCTTTTTTATACCACCAACATGGAAGGCAATCTGGTCCCTTGCGGCTGTAATCCCGATGCCCAGCTGGGGGGGGTGCAGGCTCGGACCCATATGGTTCATCAGGTACGCCAAAGTGATCCCCGGGGATTTCTCCTCTCCGGCGGGGGGCTCTTTGGGGCGAATCCGGTGACCAATCGCACGGTGGCGGAATTTATCCACAAGGGGTTGGTGCTGCTGGATTATGATGCCATCGGCTTGCAGTGGAGTGATCTCGTCTTCGGCATGGAAGTCCCTGCAAATTCAGGACTGCCTTTCGTCTCCGGCAACGGCACGGGGGATCATTTTCCTTCGGAGCGGTTGATTGAGCGGGGGGGCGTGGCGCTACTCTATTCCCAGTGGCTCAATCCAGCCAAAACCATCAAAGCGGGCAAGGGGCCTCCCCCCTATCCGGTGACCGATGATTTTAAAGCCTTCGTGGCCCGATTGCAGGACAAAGCCCCCAAGGCGTTGATCGTGGTGGGGAGTGATCTGGAGCGCTCAGAAGCAGAAAAACTACCCCTGGCAGGCATTGATATTTTAATCCTGCGGGGAGCAGAAGTCGCTTCGGAGCCCTTTCATCTGGGTCAAACCCTGGTGCTGGCTCCGGAGCAGTGGGGGCGGTTTTTGGGTCGTCTTGATCTCACTCTGGATGGGGATGGCCACATTCTCACCTTCAAACATATAGAAATTCCCCTGGAAGAGCCCAAGGAGATGCCCGCCTCCCTCACCCAGTGGCATGAAGCTTATCAGGCGCGCCTAGCTGAAAATCGTCAAAAACGCATGGCCCGCCGTCGCGCAGCCCGCAAGGGGATCGGGCTTTATGCCGGGATCGACAAATGCACCGCCTGTCATGAAAAAGAGGTCCATGGGTGGCGGGAAACCATTCACGAGGGGGCGTTTGAAACCCTGGAAAAACCGGGCAAGGGAGCGGATCCGGTCTGCCTGCGTTGTCATACGGTGGGGTTTGGTCAGGAGGGAGGATTTGTCGATATCACCCTGGATCGACATCTGGCCGGGGTGCAGTGTGAAGCGTGTCATGGTCCTTTAGGGGAACACGCCCGCACGGGGGAGGCACTTCCCCAAAAGCTGGGCCGAAAAAACGCCGAAGCCCGCTGTCGGGGGTGTCACGACGCCATGCACAGCCCCGAGTTCAATTGGGAAGAGTATACCCGTAAGCTGGATCATTGCGGCCTGAGCCAGGGGGCGGTCAAATAGCTGGAAAATAAAGCCCCTCTGGTCTGGCGTCATTCAGGGGTTCAAGAGTCGCCAAACCGCTATCCCGCCAGATCGTGGGGGGCATAAAAATCAGCTTCCTTCAGCTCCCGCTCCACAGGCCCCTGGCTCACCCCACCAGGGGTCACCGTGGTGGCGACACCAGCCAATCCCAAAGCCCCGATTCCCCCCAAAAAGGCGCGGCGGGATTGATTCCCGGTTCCAACCGCTCCCCGAGACTCTTTTTTCCCGCAGCCTGGATCGTTAACCTCTGGATCAGCATCCGGTGCCATCGCGTTGGATGCCTCCCGACTTGGATCACTCCCTTGGGTGCTCATGTCCAAACCCCTGCAATGGCCTGCTGGCAGGTGGGGCAGACTCCCCCTGGCAGCAGGTTGTTTTGTTGAATGCGAAAGCCCGCCCGCTCAATCAACAGGGTGTTATCCCGGGGGCAGCGGGTGGACTCCCCTTCGTTACCCAGAAGATTGCCGATATAGACGTGTTCAAGCCCCACCTCCAGCGCTTCGTTGCGACAGCGGATGAGAATTTCTCCGGGGGTGGGGGGAAGATTTTGCATGCGATATTGGGGGTGAAACCGGCTGAGGTGCAAAGGCACCCGGGGCCCCAACTCATTGTGGATCCAGCGGGCCATGCGCCGCACCATGGAGAGGTCGTCGTTGAGGGTTGGAATGATCAGGTTGGTGATCTCCAGCCACACCCCGGCCTCTTTTAAAATCACCAGGGCATCCAACACCGGTTGCAGGGTGGCGCCACACACCTCTCTATAAAATCGATCATCAAACGCCTTCAGATCCACATTGGCCGCATCCAGCAGCCGACTCAGCGCTTGCAGCGGCTCCCGATTGACATAACCTGCTGAAACCAAAACATTCTTAAGCCCCACCTCCCGCGCTGCAAGGGAGGTCTCCCGGACATATTCATAAAAAACAAGGGGTTCGGAATAGGTGTAGGCGATGGATTGGCATCTCTGCTGGCGGGCGGTGGCGACCACCCTCTGGGGAGGGGCGTTGTAGATCTCCTCCATTTCGGCGCCACTGCGTTGGGAGAGCTGCCAGTTTTGGCAATTTTTACAGTGGAGGTTGCAGCCGGCTGTGGCGATGGAAAAGATCGGCGAGCCCGGCAAAAAATGAAACAGGGGCTTCTTTTCCATGGGATCGATATGCACCGAGGAGGGACGGCCAAAGGTGGTGGCGATGAGCTTCCCTTCCAGGTTGACCCGCACCCGGCAATCCCCGGCCCCCCCTTCGGGGATGGCACAATAGCGGGGGCAGAGTTCACAGATAACGCTGGACATCACACACCTCCCTGGCGGGAGTTGACTCCCCGCTTGGGTGGACGCAGGGTCCGATGAGGGAATGGACGAAGGGTCCGACGAGAAGAGTATATCGTAAAGGAGCCGGGGGAGCGGAAATTTTTCTCCGGGGTTTTCCGGGAACAGGCGAAATCGATGGGCTCAAAACCGATCTATTCCATCTGCCCCTCCCCCCAATGGCCACTGGGAGGAAGGGGCAGACTGAGATGTATCGATACAGAACGTCAGTTGGATTCAGCGATCACATACCACTGTTCATCCGTACCCACGGCCAGGGTCACATAGCTATTCTGGCCCTGGAGAATATAAGGACTACGCTTGCCATCCAGAGTCACGCCGGAGGGGGGAGAAATCTCCACAATGCCGTCCCCACTATCGCTGCTCTTTTTGTAGAGAAGCAGTCCGCCAGGAACCTGTGAGGGGTAGGGGAGTATGATATTCCGGTTGTTCTGGATCTGCTCGACGGTGAGGCGGAAGAGGCTGCTCTCCCCGGCTGGTCCCTGCAAGCCCCGTTCACCCTGGATACCCTGAGGCCCCTGGGGACCGATGGGGCCCTGTTCGCCCCGTTCACCCTGGGCTCCCGGCTGTCCACGAACACCCTGCTCACCCCGTTCCCCTTTTTGGCCAGCGGCTCCGTTGAGGCCCCGCTCACCCTTTTCACCTTTGGCGCCCGTAGCCCCTTTGGCACCGGTAGCGCCTCTGACGCCCTGCTGGCCTCGCTCACCCTTCTCGCCCTTCTCGCCTTTGTCCCCTTTTTCACCCTTCTCACCTTGGGGGCCGGTGTCCCCTTTTTCACCCTTCTCACCTTGGGGGCCGGGGATTCCTTCTCCATCTCCGCTACCGGCGGGGCCTTGGGGACCGGTTTCTCCTTGTTCACCTTGGGGGC
>JADFZT010000054.1:0-11486 GCA_015232395.1 Magnetococcales bacterium
CGGGTGGGGCGGCTTCTGGTGGCTGAAAACGGCCAAAAAGGGCTGGAAGTTTTTCGCAATGAAAAGCCCGATGTCGTCGTCACCGATATTCTCATGCCCATCATGGATGGCTTGGCCATGGCTCAGGCCATTCGGGAAACCGAGCCTGATCTGCCCATCATCGTCACCACCGCCTACAACGACGACGACTATTTTTTGCGCTCCATCGAAATCGGCATCGACCGTTTTGTTCTGAAGCCCACCAATCCCTTTCAGCTGCTCCAGGTGGTTTTAAAATATGCCAAATCCTTCTGGCGGCTTCGGGAACGGCAGCTGGCAGATCAATATGTCCGCTTTGTGCTGGATATTCAGCCCAATCTGCTCATGGTGGTAGCGGAGGGGGAGATCGAATATTTTAACCGCGCTTTTCTGGAATTTTTCGGCATATCCCACCCCATGGATCTCAAGCGCACCCATACCGATCCCGGGGATCATCTCTACACCCCGGAATATACCCCCCTCTCCCGCTTGTGGGGGTCTGACTGGCTGAAGCGTTTTCTCGAAGAGCCGGACCGTTTTCCCATTCTTTACCTGGCGCGACCCAACGCCAACGAAGAGTCCCCCAGGCCCTACTCCCTCACCACCAATTTTTTGCCGGAGCAAGGTAAGACCATCTTATCCTTCTCCGACATCACCCACATCGAACACCAAATGCGCCATCTGGAGCAGAAGGCTTTTTCCGATGAGCTGACCGGGGTTTACAACCGGGCTCGGCTTCAGGGGCTGCTGACGGGTGAGATGGGCCGCTCCAGCCGCCACGGCAACCCCCTCTCAGTGATCCTGTTTGACATCGATCATTTCAAAACCATCAACGACACCCACGGCCATCAGGCGGGGGATGACGTACTGAAAAAATTAACCAAGGTGATCGAGGAAAACATTCGCGCTTCAGAGCTTTTGGCCCGCTGGGGAGGGGATGAATTTTTGGTAGTGGCCCCGGAAAGTGATCTGGAGCAAGCGCGCATTTTGGGAGAAAAACTCCGCAAGGCGGTGGCTGAAGCCACTTTTCCCCATGCGGACAGCGTGCGTTGCAGTTTTGGTGTGGCCCGTTTTGTCCCCAAGGAGAGCCTGCGTGGGCTCATGGAGCGGGTGGACCGGGCTTTGTATCAAGCCAAAGAGATGGGGCGCGACCAGGTAGCGGTCGCCTTGGATAGCCCAACAACAACCGACACAACACCGAATGAGGCCGGTGACAAAGCCTGACCATCCACCTGGAGCTGCCGGATCTTTCCAGGCCCCTGGTGGATTCCTCCACAACAAATGGCTGCCAGCCCTGCTCCTGGTCCTGCTCTCTTTCTCAATCAACCTGATCAACAACGACTTTTCCCACCGCTATCACATCGACGAACGCTCCAAAATCCGCGCCATCGAAAGCCAGGAATACAATTTTTTCCACCCCATCGGCATGCTGCAAACCGTTCGTCTGGCGGGTCTGATCCAATCGACTGAGGGAAGCCAGGAGCTGACCGAGCTGGGGCGCACCACAACCGCCTTTTATGGGGCGTTGCTGGTCTTTTTTGTTTTTTTGATCTTTCGGCAGCTGCTGGAACCAGGACTCGCCTTTTTGGCTGCCCTGGCCCTGGCCATCACCCCCACCATCGTCATCCATGCCCACTATCTGAAAGAGGATATGATCTTTGCAGCATTTGCTGCCGGGTTTTTCCTCTTTTTCATGAACCATCTGGAAAAACCCTCCCCAAAATCCGCCATCCAGATGGGGCTCCTGTTGGGCTTGGCCCTCTCAGCTCAATATAAGGGGCTTGTGCTGCTGCCGCTGTTTTTGGCTGGTCCGCTGTTTATTCCCAATCAACCTGAAGGGGGCGCGCCTCCCGAGGGTGGTGGCGTGGCTTATTTCAAGCTGGCGGGCTTGGCAATGGTTGTCGCCGCACTGGTATTTCTTGGCATCAACTATCCCCTGTTTGAAGACTTTTCCGGGTTTCTCAGAGGTACGGGCTATGAATTTCAACACGCCCTGGCAGGCCATCGGGATGTGGTCATTCCCCCGGGGCCTTTTTATTTCAGTTTTCATTTGAGCGAAAGCCTGCTGCCGGGAATCACCTGGGGGTTGCTGGGGCCGGGGCTGATTGGGATTATTTGGGGGGTGTGGCGTTGGCGTTACCTGACCTTCCGGGAGCGGCTGCTGTTGGTCTGGATCATAGGCTTTTATCTCACCATCGAAGCCTCCCCGCTAAAACCCTTTCCCGACTTCATGCGCTATGTGATTCCCCTGGTGCCGTGGCTGATCTATTTTGGTTTTCGCCTGTTGGTAGAGCTTGAACGGATCGCCAAAGAGCGCTTGCAGCTGAAAATATCCGCCCCACTCCTGGCTGGTTTTTTATTGCTCTGGCCCCTCCACGATACCGTTAATCTACTGGCTCACCTCAATCGGGACACCCGCGCCCACGTTCAAACCTGGCTTTTAGAAAGGGGAGAGCGAGCGCTTTTTGAGATGTATGCCGCCGAAAAACGGGATGTGCGCTCCATCACCGATGTGGATATTCAAAAAGCCCGCAAAAAGGGCTACCACTATCTGGCCGCTTCCAGCTTTCTCTACGATCGCTACCAGGTCGGCAGCAGGCTCCCCCATCAAAACCCATCGGTCTACACCATTCAAAAACGCTACGAAGCCCTCTTTCAAAACTATCCGACCATCACCTTCAAACCCGCCTTTCGCGCCTTCGCTTTCAGCAATCCCACCATTCGCCTGATCGACATCCGCCGAAAAAACAGTGTCCCTCCTCCCCCCTCAAGGTTGAATGGATCGAAAGAGAGTGATTGATTTTTCCCATCCAACCGGCAAGGATACCCCCGACCCATAAGGGGATGAACCAGCTGCCGGATTCAGGTTGAATCATCCAGGAACAACCCCAGCCCAGCACCTGAGCACCTCTGAGCCTGTGAACAAACTCCGAAGCTTTTTCAAAACCGCTGAACGCCCCTTCCTCTGGCTCACCATCTTGGGCAGTTTTGGGCTGGTGGTGTATGGAAATTATCCTGTCTTTTTAAACGATTATCTGCAAACGGATGATGCCCGGGCCAATATTTTCTGGCTCCATCGGCTGGTGGATCCCGAGCTGCTGCAAAACGATCTTTTGACTGATTATGCGATTTATTTTGAAGCTCTGGGGCCCAAATATCTCTACACCTTTGCCAGCCATTTCATGGATCCTTTCCTGCTGGAAAAGCTCATCCCCCTCTTTCTCTTCACGGTGACGGGTATTCTTCTCTTTCAGCTGGGCAACCACTTGAACGGCCCCTATGCCGGATTTTTGTTCGCGCTCACGTTTCTGGCCCTGCCCAACCATATGGAAAATTTCAACGCCGGTTTTTCTCGCACCTTTGCCTATCCCAGTGCCATTTTATTTATCTATCTTTTAACCACCCGAAGGCTCGGCCATCTCCTCTGGCTTTTTCCCCTCACCGCTCTTTTCTACCCCATCGTTTTTTTGATCAACTCAACCGTCTATTTTTTTTGGGTCTTGATCCGCATCACCTGGAAGCCCATCGATATTCCCCGCCAAAAAATCATGCTCTATGCCATGGGTGCCATACTTCTCTCCGCTCCCTGCATCCTCCCCAAATATCTCTCCCCAGATGACCGCTTTGGCCGGTTGATGAACCATGAGGAGACCATCAACCATCCAGGTGCCTACCAATATGGCCACACCCCCATCCTCCCCCCCGAGCCCTACCATGAAAAAGTACTCGACAAGCTGGATGAGCCTTTCATCATTCTTGCGTTTTTGGTGATTTTTTTCTTTCTCGGCAGGCGAGGACTCGATATCCCCCTGGAATTTTGGCTCTACATGGGCTGCGGCTGGCTGCTTTATGAACTCGCCTATCCATTTTTGCTGACCCTCTATTTACCCTATAAATATTTTCGCTATTCGTTTTTATTCATCATTTTTTTCATCATCAGCCTGGGGTTGGGGCGGATTATTTCCAACCTGCCCACGCCCCTCTCCCGAAATGCCGGGTTGGCGCTGGTGATGGTCTTTGCGGTCCATTTTTATGGAAAAGAGTTTATCCCCGGGGGGGATTTCGACGACTACAGCCCCAAGGCCCCTCTCTATCTCTATCTCATGACCCTACCCAAAGATGCTCTCTTCGCCGCCCCCCCCTATCTGGCTGACGATATTCCCCTTTTTGCCGCCCGCAAGGTGTTGATCAATTACGAGCTGGCAACCCCCTGGTTTGTCAATTATTGGCAAACCATCAAAGAGCGCACCGAAGATTTTTACAGCGCCTACTACACCAACCGCCTCTCGGAACTCATCGCCTTTCGAGATAAATATCAGATTGACTATCTCATTGTGAATCGGAGGGATTTTCATCGCCTCAACCGGAAGCGGTTTTATTTCAATCCATTCAACGATTTTATCAAAGAGCAGATCAAAAAAAATCGCCCCCACTTTTTTCTTTCCAAACATACAAAGCAACTTTCACAATTCAAACTCGGCTCCTTTTATGTCATCGACACCAAACGTTTGGACGGCATGAAGCCCTAAAATCAGGAACCCATGGGGCTGGAGGTGTTTTTTTACTCACCTGTCCCCATTTTCTTCCCCATGATGATTGCCTGGACTCCCCCCTCCCGCCTGATCTCACAGAGATCAGCTGATACCAATTCCGGTTCAACAGGTGAGTCGAACAAAAATAACGTTTAGCCACAGAGGACACGGAGAACACAGAGAAAACCAAAATCGAGCCAAAACGCGTGCCCGGTAGTGGTCGGAGTGTTCAGCTGTTTTTCATGCTTTTCCTCTGTGGCCTCTGTGCTCTGGGTGGCAAATTTTTCGGTTTTGAATGAAGTTCAAACGATGGCCTTAAGCTTATCGTTTGAACCAGAATTCGTATGACTACGCCTGCCGGTTTTGTCCTCTACCCCCCCTCACCTACACCCCGAACCACTGGCAAACCCACCTTTGTTGAAATCTGCCGGAAGCCGACACTCATCACCATTGGAAAACGGGTCGCACGCTTGATGCAACCGGAAGCCCCCCTGTTCGTCATCGCCAAAGATCGCTATTATTACGTTTTTTTGGGCCTGCACATCGATCGGCAATGCATTGAAAATCTGACCCACTTGGCCCAGTCTGCTCCTTTTACCAACCAGCGCGGATCTGAAACCCATGAATGTTGATCGACTGCGCTTTATCGACCTCTATATCGGTTTGCCCCTCTGTTATTTGGGTAGCCTCCTCCGCCGCCTGACAGCCATTTTCCGCTCCCACCAGCCCCCACCTCCGGTCAAACGGATTCTCTTCATGGGGCTATCGGAGATGGGGGGGATTCTCCTCGCCACCCCCGCCATGAAAAAAGCCCGGGATCATTTTCAAGGGGAGCTCTATTTCCTCACCCTGCTACACAATCGCTCCTCCCTGGAGTTGATTCCCATGATCGCCCCGGAGCGGATTTTTACCATTCGGCAGGGCCATCCGGTGCACTTTTTGGTGGATATTGTTCGGTTTATTTTTTGGTGCCGAAAAAACCAGATCGATACGGTGGTGGATCTGGAACTTTTTGTCCGTTTTTCCGCCCTGCTCTCCTGGTTGAGCGGAGCTTGCAGACGGGTGGGGTTTCATGGTTTTTTCACCGAAGGGCTCTATATCGGTGATTTTTTGACCCATATGGTGGCCTACAATCCCCACCTGCATATCGCCGGAAACTATCTCGCCCTGAGCCTGGCCTTGACCCGCCCCACCCCGGAACACCCCTACGTCAAGGTCCAGATCGATCCAGCCGAACTCACCATCGGCCAACACCTTCCCAGCCAGAAGGAGATCGCCTCGGTTGAGGAGACCGTCCGCGCCCGCCATCCTGACTTTGACCCCAGCCACCAGGTTATCGTCCTCATCAACCCCGAAGCCAGCGGCCTGCTCCCCCAACGGCGCTGGCCCCGGGACTATTTTGAGACCCTGATCCAACAGCTACTTAAAGAAGGGGAAGAGATTCTGATTCTCCTCACCGGGGGGCCTGAAGAAATCAGCGCCCACGAAAGCCTCTGCCAAAAAATCAATCACCCCCGCTGCATCAATTTTGCCGGAGCCCTCAAGCTGGGGCAGATGCCGACACTCTATCACCAGTCGGCCTTCATGGTGACCAACGACTCCGGTCCCAACCATTTTGCAGCAGTCAGCCGAATGCCCACCATCGCCCTCTACGGCCCGGAAACCCCCAAACTTTACGGCTCCCTGGGGCGCACCACCTCCCTCTATGCCGGGCTCGCCTGCTCCCCCTGTGTCAGCGCCGCCAACCACCGCAAAACCCCTTGCAACGATCCGGTGTGCCTGAAGCTGTTGACCCCGAAAATGGTTTTGTCCCATGCCAAGGAGTTGCTTCAGGAGGCCCGCTCCTTGGGGGGACAGCGCCCATAGCATCGGGGCATCAATCTGAAAGTGATTGAAATTATTTGGCCTATTCCGCCATAATGGTTTCGGGGAAAAGCGCAGGGAAGCGAGGGATTCATTGGACGATGGGACAGCCATGACAACAATCAACCAAGTGCTTTTTCTCAGGGTTCCCCCCTACTTCGGCTACGCCAACCACCACCCCCACGACATCACCCTCCCCTTCACCACCGCCTACGCCGCCTCCATCCTCAACCAAGCAGGCTTCCAAGTAACGGTGCTCGACCTGTGGGCCAACGGCTGGTCTCTGGAAAAAAGCCTCGCCCACATTTTGGCTCTGAACCCCCAGGCGATCCTCTACGACTGCACCACCGGGGTGCTGCCCGCTCTGAAAGAGATCAACGCCGCCCTACTCAACAAAATATCCCCCCGCACCCTGGCCTTCGGCGCTATTCCGACCTTTTTCCCGGAGGCACTCTTTACCCACGACTCCGGATTTGAAATTGGTCTTGCCGGGGAGTGTGAAAAGACGGTAGGCGTGGTCATGACCGCCCTTGCTCAAGGCTCCGACTGGCGAAACATTCCCGGATTGGTCTATTGGGATAGCGACTCCGAAACCCTGGTCAAAACCCCGAAAGGCCCCTTTCTGGAGGATCTCGACCAGCTGCCTCTGATCGACTATCACCTTTTCGACCTGAAACGCTATCGCAAGTTTTCCTTTCCAGTGCCCATTTTTCGCCGGGTGCGCTGGGGTCATCTCCTCACCACCCGGGGCTGTCCCTACCATTGCTCGTTCTGTAGCCACGACCATCGGCAATCCTTTGGCCGAGCCATGCGCCACACCAGCCCCAAGCGCGTGGCCGATGAGTTTGAACACCTTGCCACTCGCCATGGGGTCAACGCCATTTCCATTGAGGATGACTGCTTTACGGTGGACGGGGGGTATGTCAGCGAAATCTGTGATGAACTGATCCGGCGGAATCTTGGAGTCAAATGGGTGGTACAGACCCGGGCGGATCTTCTGGATCGACCCCTCATGAAAAAGATGAAAGCGGCTGGGTGTGTGGGGTTGAGCCTGGGAATTGAGTCGGGAAGCGACCGGGTTTTAAAGGTGCTCAAAAAAGGGGTCCGGGTGGCCCGGATTCGGGAAACCCTGGAAAATGCCACCGCAGAAGGGCTCATGCTGCGGCTGCTTTTCATGATCGGCAACCCTGGCGAAACAGAGGCTGAAATCGAGGAGACCATCCAGCTGGCCCTCTCAGCCCAGGCGATCACCGTGCAGGCCCATTTTTGCACCCCCTATCCCGGCACCGATTTTTTTGATCCCAACCAGGACAGCCTGGGCGCTTTTGGTGATTTTTCCTCCTATAACGCCATCCATCGCAACATGAGCCAGGTCAGCGATGAACGGCTTTTGGAGCTGCGCAACCGCTTTTATCACAGCTACTATTTTTCCTGGCACTATCTCAAGCTGTTCATGCGCCAGCGACTGCGCTATTTCCCACCCCTGGCGATGAACGACCTGCCCTTGATTGTGCGGGCGCTTTTTTATCTCCTGCGCAAACCGGAAGATGTGGTGGGCAAACGATCGATTCCGGATTTAAAATCACCCTGATCCATCAACTCATCCTGATCGCTGGCGTCGCTCTTGATCCATCAAGAACCGCCTGAACGATCAGGTACAGGCATACCCTGGAGCACTTTTCCATGGCCATACCCAGACAACGCGTTTTGCTCTCTCCTGCCAGCTGGCCCATGGTGTTGGGAGAGCTGCTCACAGGTGGGCTTATCGAAGGGGATCAGGTGGGTGTGCTGGAGGAGCGATTTGCTCAATATATCGGCTCTCGCCACGCCATTGCCATTCCATCGGGGCGGGCTGGGCTGAAATATGCCCTGGAAAGCTTTGACCTGGAGCCGGGAGCGGAAATCATCTGCCCGGCCTTTACCTACCCCATTGTTCCGTTTGTGATCGAAGCGTTGGGGTTTCGCCCCCGTTTTGTGGATATCCGCCTACCGGAGCTGGGGCTTGATCCGGAGCTGTTGGCCCAGGCCATCACCCCCCAAACCCGGGGGATCATTCCCACCCATTTATTCGGAGTCCCCTGTGATATCGAACCGATCATGGCCATTGCCCGGGACAAGGGGCTACGGGTGATTGAGGATTGCGCCCACTGCTGTGGGGCTAAAGTGGGAGATACCTTGGCGGGTGCATTTGGGGATGTGGGTTATTTCAGCTTTGAAACCTCCAAATGCATCAATGCCCTGGGTGGCGGCATGCTCACCACCTCCGATGACCAGCTGGCGGAAAAGCTCCGCCACGCCCGGGATCAGGGGAGCTTGCCCAAAACCTCCAAGATATTGAAGCGGCTGGCCAAATCCACCTTTGAGGCCCTGGTTACCCTGCCGCCGCTCTTTTCTCTGGGGGTTTATCCGGCGCTGCGGCTGCTCTCCATGGTGAAAAAATCAGAAGATGTGCTGGGTTCGGCTTATGTGGGGTCGGATATCAACATGAAGGGGCGTTCCGATCAATTTACCAACTATCAGGCCCGCCTGGCCCTCCCCCAGCTGGAAGGGATCACTGCCCTCAACGCCGAACGCACCCGCACCGCCCAGAGCCTCAGCCAGGCCCTTTCGGGAGCCCTCCCCATCCATGCCCCGGTGGCACCCCACCATACCCCCAACTGGCTGCTATTTTCGGCTCTGGTGCCCAACCTGGGTGAGATGAGCCACAAACTCCTGGCCCAAGGGATCGATACCAAGCGCCACTATATGCGGGATTGCACGGCGATATTTACCACAGACGACCACTGCCCCACCTCCCAACGGGCTGATCGGGAGCTGATCCACCTGCCCTCCTATCCGGGCCTCTCTGAAGATAATTTGCAACGCATTGCCGCCACCCTCAAAGGTATTCTCCAAGAGGGTTCCCCTCAATGACCGCCACTTCCCGCACGCTTACCTTGCTGCGCTGGGGATTTGTTCTGTTCCTGGCTATCGTGCTCGGTTTGATCATGCGGGATGGGCTGGTGCAGGATTGGTCGATGCTGGAGCGGGTCAACGGCTGGTGGCTGTTGCCAGCGGTGGGATTTGCCGTGTTGGATGTGGCCATCGATTTTTTGGTGTGGTGGATATTGCTGCGTGAGGTTTATCCCCAAGCCAAGCCAGTGGCTTCTCTCACCCCTTTTCTGGCCGGGTTTGCGGTGGATTTATTGCCAGCCAAGGTAGGTACCTTCAGCCGGGCGTGGTTTTTGCGGATTTTGTGGGATATTCCCATGCGCCTGGGTGTGGCTGTCCAGAGCAATGCGGCTTTGATTGATCTTTTGGCTGCCACTTTGATTGCCATTTTGGGGCTGGGTTCTTTGGGGCTTTGGAAGACGGCCGGGTTGATTGGTCTTTTGGTGAGTATTGCCTGTGGGGTGGTGTTTGCGGTGATTTTTTATCCCCACCTGCAGGGGTGGGTGCAGCGGGTGATTCGTCCTTTTGTACCGGCTGAGATGGCTTTTGGCATTCACGAGTTGCAAGAGTCGATCAAAAACCTGTTGCAGCTGCGGCTGGTGCTGCCTTTGGCTTTGGTGAAGGGGATTTCCTGGCTCGCCATGGGATTGGTGCTTTATGCCATCGCCCAATGTTTTCATCAGCCTCTCTCGGTTACTGAGGCTCTTTTTGTGGTGGCTGGCAGTGCTCTGCTGGGATTGTTTTCCATGGTTCCCAACGGCCTGGGCATCACCGAAGCCTCTCTGGTGGGGTTTCTTACCTATCTTGATCTTCCTTTGGATACTGCCATTCTTTCGGCCTTTCTCTTTCGGATTTTCACCATGTGGGCTTGGCTTTTGATCGGCAATCTAGCGGGTCAAAGAATGGCCAGATTGGTGGATATACAAAAACAAATACTGGACTGACACTCGGTAAAGCCGATAATGAGGCGAATTGATTGGTGCCGAATCGAAAAATCGGCCTCTAAAATAAAGATAGCCTCAGGCTTGGATTGACTCCATGTCGCATCGGGCCTGCTGATATCCACCCACCCGATTAAAACAGGTGGTCAAGCAAAGGGGAGCAAGGTATGGCAGGGGACTCCAAGCATACTCAGGGATTGACCTCCGACACGGAACTTTTGAGATCTCTGTCGCTGCTTTATGTGGAAGATGATCCAGAGATCCGCGAGCAGCTGGCTCAATTTCTTTCTCTGCGGGTGGGGGAGGTCTATTTGGCGGAAAACGGTTCTCAGGGGCTTGAAGTTTATCGAGAAAAAAAGCCGGACGTTATTATCACCGATCTACTCATGACTGGCATGAACGGTTTGGACATGGCCCAGGCGATTCAGGAGATTGATCCGGAAGTTCCTATTATTGTCACCACGGCTTACAGTGATGAAGAGGCTTTTATGCGGGCCTTTGACATGGGTATTGATCGGTATGTGATGAAGCCGATTGATCCTGGTTTTTTAATCAATGCCATCACCAAATCTGCTCGTTTGGTTTCTCGTCGCAGGGAGTGCACTTTAAACGACCGTTATACGCGTTTTTTGACTGACATTCATTCTGAATTTGTGGTGGTGGTTTCTCAGCAGGGTCAGGTGGAGCATTTAAACCGGCCTTTTTTGCAATTTTTGGGTTTTTCTGCCACGGAGGGTTTTAATCGTCATTATGATCATTTGGGGGCGTTATTGGTCAACACGGATGGCACTCCTTTTGTGAGGGGGGCAGCTGGACGTTGGGCGGATGCTCTTGTGGAGGCTCAGGATGGTGGGGGGGCGATCCTTTTACTGCGCAAGCCTGGGGCTTTGGAGACGGCGGCTATGGCATGTTTTGTGAGTTGTCATTCTTTTCCGGAAAATGGTAAGCGCGTATTTATTTTTTCCAGTGTGGAGCGATTGGAGGAGCGGTTGGAGGTGTTGAAAGGTGTGTTGTAAATTCAGGCAGGCTTTTGATTTAAACTATTAAAAAAAAAGAGGAGGGGATTGGGGAGGATTCTTCCTCTCCAAGGTCTTTCTTTTGATTTTAATCCTTTGATTTTAATCCTTTGATTTTAATCCTTTGATTTTAATCCTTTGATTTTAATCCTTTGATCTTAATCCTTTGATCTTAATCCTTTGAT